>CAXBDS010000151.1:0-12660 GCA_963974355.1 uncultured Opitutaceae bacterium | reverse complement strand
CGCCGAGCTGCTTCAAGGCGGTGGCGGCCTCGCGGCCGAGCCCGCTTTGGGCGTTGATGAAGTGTTGCGCGGTGGAGGCGGCCTGTTCGAACGAGGCGAGGGTGACCTGCGCCTGCTTGAGCGTGGCGGCGAGCTCGGCACTGGTCGGATCGACCGCGCTGTCGATTTTGCCGAGCGTGGCGCGAAGATCGGACATCGTGCCATTGAGGTTGTCCAACGTGGCGGTCACCTGGCCGGACGAGGCGAGTGCATTGATCGATTTGCCGGCGGCCGCCCACTCGGCGACGAGCGGGCCGATGTTGAGCGAGTTGACCTGGGTGCGCGTATCGGCGAGCAGGCCGCGGAACTCGTTGGCGAGACCCGGGAAATCGACCTTCTTCACACTCGCGAGGATCTCGGTGAGGCTGGCCTGAAATTCTGAGATGGCCGAGGGAATCGCGGGCACCACGGCGTAACGCAGGTCGACGGTGTCGACGGGCGGTGCCGGGTAGGCGATCGGATCGACCATGTCCAATTCAACGAAGAGCAGGCCGGTCGCGAGACCGATCACGCCGAGTTGCGCGCGCAGACCGTGGTCAATCATGTCCTGCAGTTGCCCCCGATCAGAGAGGTCGAGCGTATCGCCGCCGGAATCGGTGATGGTGTCGCGGTTGATCTCGCAGATGACGTCGACGACCGACTTGTTGGAGTCCTCGTTGTAGCGAAGATTCAACGACACGACCCGGCCGACACGCACCCCGCGCAGCTTCACCGGCGAACCGAGGTCGAGGCCGTGGATGGATTCATCGAAGGTGACGACAAAACGCGGGGGTTTCGAAAAGAGGTGGACGTTGCCGAAGGAGAACAACGTGACCAGGCCGAGGAGGAAGGCTCCCAGCACGAACAGGCCGACGGCGGCGGGACTAACTTTGGTCTTCATGGGCGGCGGAGCGGGCTGACGGTCGGATTACGGAGAGGGCGGCGGAGCGGAGAGAACCGCGGGCCGGGCGGCGCCGCGGGAGAGAAACTCCCGCACGCGTTCGTCCGGGCTGTGCTCGAGAAGTTCCCGCGGCGGCGCATCGGCGATGGACGTGCGGGTTTCCTTGTCGAGCATGAGCACACGATCCGCGATGGCAAAGATCGACGCGAGTTCGTGGGAAATCACCACGCAAGTCGTCCCGAGGGTGTCGCGAATGGAGAGGATCAACTCGTCGAGCTGGCGCGACATGATCGGATCGAGGCCCGCGGAGGGCTCGTCGAAAAACACGATGCGTGGATCAAGGGCGAGAGCGCGGGCGAGACCGGCGCGCTTTTTCATGCCGCCGCTGATCTCGGCCGGATAGTAGTCGCCGTAGCCGGCAAGGTTGACCTGGGCGAGTTTGAGGTCGACCAGTTCGTCGCGTTCCCGGCGGTTGAGTTGCGTGTATTCCTCGAGCGGGAGGGAGACGTTTTCGCGCAGGGTGAGCGAGGACCAGAGGGCGCCGCCCTGGTAGAGCACGCCGAAGGTTTTGAGCAATTCCCGTCGGGCGGTCGGGTCGTTGGCGGCGAAGGATTGACCGCTGTATTCGATGGTGCCGGCGAGGGTGGGGAGCACGCCGATGAGGGACTTGAGCACGGTGCTCTTGCCGCAGCCGGAACCGCCGATGATGAAAAAGATCTCGCCGCGCTGCACGTTGAAGTTGAGGCCCTGTTGGATCGCGGTGTCGCCGTAACCGCAGGCGAGATCAGTCACGGCAATGGCGGGCGGGCGGGGGTCGAGCGCGGCGCCGACGCCTTGGCCGGCGGGGCCGCGGCAAGCGATGGGACGGGACGGATTCGTGCTCACCAGTTGAGGATGTTGAAGATTACGGCGTAGATGGCGTCGCCTACGATGATGAGCGTGATGGAAGTGACGACCGCCGATGTCGCGGCGGCACCGACGCCGGCGGCGCGCTCGGCCTGGAGCCCGCGCAGGCAACCCGCGAGGCCGATGCAGATGCCGAAGGTGGCGGCCTTGATGAGGCCCGTGGTGACGTCGGACATGTCGACGATGGTGAGCATCTCCACCCAGTAGGCCGTGGGCGGGATATCGAGCAGGCCGTAGGCGATCGCCATGCCGCCGATGATGCCGAGGGCGTTGGCATACATGGCGAGCAGCGGCATCATGAGGCCGAGGGCGACGAGCCGCGGCAGCACGAGAAAATCCACGGGACGGATACCGAGGGTTTCGAGCGCGTCGATTTCCTCGTTGGCCTTCATGTTGCCGATCTGCGCGGCAAAGGCGGCGCCGGTCCGGCCGGCGACGACGATGCCGGTCATGACGGCGCCCATCTCGCGCGTCATGGTGAGACTGACGAGATCGGCCACCCAGATGTCGCCCCCGAACTGGCGCAGGATGATTGCGCCGGTGTAGGCGAGGGTGACGCCGACGAGGAACGCGATCAGGCCGACGATCGGCAGGGCCATGGCGCCGGCCAGCTGCATTTCATGGAGGCAATCCGCCCAGCGAAATCGCTGCGGGCGCTTCGCGACGGAAATGGCGCTGATCACGATCTCGCCCACGAAATTGGTGAACTCGGATGCTTTGCGGAGGCAGTCCTGGGTGGCGAGGCCGACGGCCGTGAGGAAATCCCGGGAGCGGTCGTTATTGGCGCGCGGCGGGCTGGACTCGAGTTGCGCGGAGAGTTGGCGCACGGCGGCGGGCAACGCCTCCAAGTCGCAGGCGAGGCCCTTCTCTTCGCACCAACGGCGGGCCTCATAGATGAACAGAATGAGCGAGCTGTCCCAGTTGCAGACCTCTTCCATCTCCAAGATCACGCGATCCGGGGTCTGGCCGGCGATGGAGTCTTCCCACGAGGGGCGGGGCTCCGTGATACGCCAGCGGCCGCGCAGTTCGACGAGCAAACATTCGCCGGTGGTGCGGGCGTGCACGTGATCATTGAGCACCTCGGCCGTGACGGACATGGCGGGAAATTCACGGGTCGCCCGCGAAGTCGCAAAGCCAAAGTGTGGGTTGAGGGACGAACCGGGTTGAAGCTTGCCGACCCGCCGCGGGAACGGCGACCGTGGTCGGATGCGTTATCGCACCGTATTCATCGATCTCGACGGAACGTTGATCGACCATCTGCCCGCCATCCATCGCAGTTATGCGCACACGCTGCCCGAGCTCGGCCTGCCGGCGCCGACCTGTGAGCAGGTGAAACGGGCAATCGGCGGAGGCTTGCCCAACGCGATGCGGAAGTTCGTGCCGGCGGTGCGGCTCGATGAGGCCTTGCGGATCTACCGGGCCTTTTGGGATCGCACGATGTTGGAGGGCGCGAGCGTGATGCCAGGCGGCGTGGAGTTGCTGACGTGGTTGGGCGAGGTGGGCGCGAAGGCGGTGGTGTTCACCAACAAGCACGGCCCGTCGGCGCGGTTGCTTTGCACGCACCTTGGGCTCGATTCGCTGCTGGCGAAGGTCATCGGGGCGGACGATACGGCGTGGTTGAAGCCGGATCCGCGTTTCGCTGACTATGCGCTTGCCCAAGTCAGCGCGGAGGCCGCGACATCGTGCCTGATCGGAGATTCACCCTTTGATGTGCAGGCGGCGCTCAACGCCCGCTGGGGGTTTTACGGCGTGACGACGGGCACCCACACCGGACCGGAGCTGAGCGAGGCGGGGGCGGAAAACGTGCGCGATGGACTGGGCGCGATTTTGGCGGAATGGCAGGCCGAGCAAGGGCTGTGAATAACTTGTGAACCTGTCGGGATTGACGACGGGCTCGTTTTTCGGTGGGGCGGGCTCTGTTTTCGATAAGTTACTATTGGTTAGTCGGTTAAGGATAGTTTTATCCCCTTTGACGAGGCGGAAGAGCGCGCCTTTACCCGATTTGCGAATGTGAACATCTGCCCGGGCGCGGCGGTGGAGCGGGCGATTTGATAGATTTTGGTGGAAATCTACCAAAATCTACCAAATAAACGTTTCCCCATGTCGAAGTTGACCTCCCGTGCCAGCATGTTGGACCTCTCCCACGAGTTGGGGCAGGAGGCGCGGAAGTTGGCGATTTTGGGGGAGGGCAACACCTCGACACAGGCCGCGAAGGGCACCTTTTGGGTCAAGGCCAGCGGTTCCAGTCTCGGCACCTTGGATACTCCGGGGGTGACTGAGTGCCGCGCGGATGCGCTGGTGGCGTTGCTTGATCAAACGAAACTGACCGATGCGGCGGTGGATGAAGCGCTGCTGCGCTCGCGCGTCAGTGCCAAGGCCCGCAAGCCCTCCGTCGAGGCGATGTTCCACGCGTGGTTGCTCACGTTGCCGGGGGTTGAGTTTGTCGGGCACACCCACCCGAACGCGGTCAACGCGCTGCTCTGCTCGCGTTTCGCCAAGACCTTTGCGACGCGGCGCTTGTTTCCGGACGAGATCGTGTGCTGCGGTGTGGAAAGCGTGCTCGTGCCTTACACCGATCCGGGGCTGAAACTCGCCCAGGCGATTCGCACGGCGGTCACCGCTTACATTGATCGGCTGGCGCGTCCGCCCCGCATTATCCTGCTGGAGAACCACGGCCTGATCGCGCTCGGCGCCACGCCCGCCGCGGTTTTGGCCGGCACATTGATGGCCGTTAAAGCCGCGGAAATTTTTCTCGGCGCGGCTTCGACCGGAGCCGCACCCCGTTTTCTTTCAGCCAAGCAAGTGGCGCGCATTGCTGGCCGCCCCGACGAGCACTATCGTCAACGTGCGCTCGGCTTGTAATCGCGTTTCCCCCCACGTTTCGCACGCTAACCCCACCAAACCCTCCGCCCTTCAGATACCGTTAAATCCATGAAATCCTACTCATACGTTAACTTCCGCTGGGACGACGAACGCGCCGCTTCCCTCGACGCCGTCGAGCGTCTCGTCTATCGTTCCAACCTGCTCGGCAGCGACCAACGCATCACCAACACCGGTGGCGGCAACACGTCGTCCAAGCTCATGCAGGATGATCCACTCACCGGCGAATCGACCGAAGTGCTTTGGGTCAAAGGTTCCGGCGGCGATCTCCGCACCTCGAAGCGCGAGAACTTCTCCTCGCTCTACCAAGACAAACTCATCGGCCTGCAGAAGGTCTACGCCGCCAAGCCCGAGAAGGGCCTGAAGTCGCCCGCCGAAGACGCGATGGTGGGGATGTATTTCCACACCACTTTCAACCTCAACCCGCGCGCCTCCTCGATCGATACGCCGCTGCACAGCTTCCTGCCGGGCAAACACGTTGACCACATGCACCCGAACGCGGTCATCGCGATCGCCGCCTCGGCCAACTGCGAAAAGCTCACCCAGGAAATCTTCGGCGGCAAGATGGCCTATGTGCCGTGGATGCGCCCCGGTTTCGAGCTCGGCCTCGCCATGCAGGAGATCTCGAAAAAGCAGCCCGACGTGAAGGCCATCATGATGGGCCAGCACGGCTTCATCTCGTGGGACGACGACGACAAGGCCTGCTACACGCTGACCCTCGATCTGATCGAGCAGGCCTCGATGTATATCGAAAAGAAATACACCGAGAAGGGCGGCGATGCCAAAGTCTTCGGAGGGCAAAAGTATCAGACCCTCGAAAAGACGACGCGCGAAGCGACGCTCGCCGCCGTCCTGCCGTGGCTGCGCGGCCAAGTCTCCCAGCAAAAGCGATGGGTCGGCACCGTGCAGGACGACTCGACCATTCTGCGCTTCGTCAACTCCGCCGACGCTCCGCGCCTCGCCGAACTCGGCACGTCCTGTCCGGACCATTTCCTGCGCACGAAGATCAAGCCGCTCTACGTCGATTGGAACCCGCAGACGGAAGACGTGGCCACGCTGAAGACCAAACTCACCGCTGGCCTGGAGCAATACCGCAAGGACTACGCGGCTTACTACGAGAAGTGCAAACACGCCAACTCCCCGGCCATGCGTGACCCGAACCCGACGGTCGTGCTTATCCCCGGCCTCGGCATGATCGCGTGGGGCAAGGACAAGTCCGAGTCGCGCGTCACCGCCGAATTCTACAACTGCGCCGTTGAGGTCATGCGTGGCGCCGAGGCGATCGACAAGTATATCGCCCTCCCGCAGCAGGAAGCCTTCGATATCGAGTATTGGCTCCTCGAAGAGGCGAAGCTGCAACGCATGCCCGCCGAGAAGGAACTCGCCCGCCAGATCGTCGTCGTCATCGGCGCCGGTTCCGGCATCGGCAAGGAAACCGCCCACCGCCTCGTCAAGGAAGGCGCCCACATCGTGTGCGTCGATCTCAACGCCGACGCCGCCCAGGCCACCGCCAAGGAAATCGAAGCCAAGTATGGCGTCGGTATCGGCGTGGCGGGCACGGGTCTCTCCAACTGCGGACCCGCCATCGGCCTCGCCGCCAACATCACCGATCGCGCCTCCATCCGCGCCATGCTCGACCAAGTCGCGCTGGCCTACGGCGGCTTCGATTCCATCTGCGTGACCGCCGGCATCTTCGTGCCGAGCGACACCACCGGCCACATCCCCGACGACAAGTGGGCGCTGACCTTCGGCATCAACGTGGCCGGCAGCTACTTCGTCGCCGATGAAGCCTACAAGACCTGGAAAGACCAAGGCCTGCGCGGCAACCTCGTGCTCACGACCTCGGCCAACGCGGCGGTCGCGAAGAAAGGCTCCGTGGCCTACGACACCTCGAAGGCCGCCGCCAACCACCTCGTGCGCGAGCTCGCCATTGAGCTCTCGCCGCTGGTGCGCGTCAACGGCGTCGCCCCGGCGACGGTGGTGCAGGGTTCGGCCATGTTCCCGCGCGACCGCGTCATCGGCTCGCTCGCGAAATACAACATCCCTTACGCGGATGACGAAGCGACCGAGTCGCTGGTGACGAAGCTGGCCCAGTTCTACGCCGACCGCACGTTGACGAAGAGCCCGATCACCCCGGCCGACCAAGCCGAGGCTTACTTCCTCCTCGTGACGAAGCGCCTCAGCAAGACGACCGGCCAAATCGTGACGGTCGACGGCGGCCTGCACGAAGCGTTCCTGCGTTAAGCCGTCAACGTCACCGCGGGGCGGATACCTTGGCCGCCCCGCGACCCCTGGCTTTCCGCGCCCGGTAGGATTACGGGCGCGGCTTATGTTGTGCTTAAATCCAGGTGAAGGATCCCGCGATGCGCGTAAAAACCGCGTCGCGGGATTTTTTGTGGGTTGGAAATGGCGTCGCGGCTAGAGCGATGTCAATTGGCGCCCGGCGATTTCGGACCGCGTGACCCTTTCCCGTTTGGCCGCGGCGCGCGCACCGCCGCGCAATGGGCGCAGATCCTTGGCGCCATGTCGCCGTCCCCCGAGGATGCGCACGATGCCGTTGGGTCGATGCAGCTAGCGGACCATTCAGACGCGGGTCGACACCTCGCGAAGCAATGCGCAGCGCAGTTTGCGGTGGGTGCCGGAAGTCCGTCGAAGATTACCCGTGCGCGACCACTTTAGCCGATTCTTTGGCGGAATCCCCGCGACGGGCACCGCCTGCATTGTGCCCTGCTCCACGTGGCGGGAGTCTTGGGGCATCGAAAGGAGTGCACCATCGGTGCAAACTGCGGAGGGAAGTATCCGGACAGGAAGACCAGCCCGATCGGGCGAACGCGTTGGTGGGAGCGGGAGGCTTAAATTCTCGCAGCATTCTTTTGAGCCGAGCTCGGGACAAACATGCGGGGGGATTTTTTCCGTGCATCTTCGACGGGATTGTCTGGAACTACGCCGGTGTCGGGGTCACGTCAATTGAGGCAATTCAGTCAAGCTTGCGAGGTGTTGTATCGGCCGGGCTTGGCACAGGGAAACTATGAGATGCGGGCGTTTGAGTTTCTGCGTGGTCTCGTGCCAGCGGAGTTCATCGCCTTCGGTGCGTTGGATTTGACGACGGCGCAACTCGATCTTGGCTTCGACGAACGGGTGCCCGGTTTTGAAGCGGCGATGGAGGCGTTTGGGGCGTTGATGGCGACCTACGATCTTTACAGTTGGAATCCGGCCGTAAACGCCGGCCGGCCGTTTACGCGGGGGGATTTTTTCTCGCGGCGTGCGTTTCGGGAGACGGCCATCTATCATGAGGTTTACCGGCCAATCGGGATTGATGATCATTGCGCCGTTTACGTTCCGGGGACGACTGGAGAAGTATGCTTCTTTGGCGTGGAACGGTATCGCGGGGCGGACTTCAGTGCGGATGAACGGACGATGCTGGAACTGGCTCAGCAGCATCTCGGCAATGCCCGGGAGTTGGCCAAGATTCGTAGTCAGATGAACGAGCGCGGCGCGAGGCCGGAGCTTCTGGCCCGGGCCGGACTGACCAACCGCGAGGCGGAGGTGCTGACTTGGATTGCGGAAGGAAAATCAAACGAGGAGATAGCGATCCTGCTCCATCTGCGGCTGTATACCGTGAAAGGATACGTTAAAACGATCTTTCAAAAGATAGCCGCACCGAACCGGCTCGCGGCGGCGTTGTGGGCTCTGCGGGTCTGCCGGCAGGACGAGGCTCAATCATCTGCGGACCTTCCCTTAACATTTATACGATTTCCGGTTGCCCTCCCGCCCACGTAACGAAACCGAGTCAGGACATCAACGGAGTGCCGTAGGCTTTCGGTGGATGGTGGGGGCGCGTTGGCGACGCAAGGCCGGGTCGATGACGGCGCCCATGGCCCCTGCTCGGGGCAGGTATTGTCGTCCGATGAAATCGACGAGCCGCGCCAGGCTCGGGGTGGGATCGACGACCAACGAGGGATAATCGATTTCCAGCACCTCGCAAACGGGCGAGTCCTGAACCAAGCGCAGGGACGCCTCGCGGTGGGCGGCGAGCTTTTCATCCAAGTCGGGAGGGATCGGCTGGTCGAATCGATTGCGGGCGAGCATGGCCGCTTGGGAAGCCGCCACCTCGGCCACCGGGCGTTGCATGAAAATGATTTTGTAGCGGTGCCGGTGCGGCAGGTGAGGGAGGAGAGGCGTGACGATTTTGACAGCTTCGTGGGCGATGTCGTCAAACAGGCCAGGATTGCGGGCGAGGTTTTTCACCGCCTCCCATTCGAAGAAACCGCGGGGATTGTCCGGGCTGGGTTGGCGCTGCCCGTCGGTCCTGACTGGCAATCCGCCGGCGGCGAGCAATTGCATCATCAATGACGTGCCCGAACGGGGCAATCCGGTCACGATGATCAGGGTTCGGCCCGATGATCCCGGCGCGGGAGGCGGAGGGATCACGGCGAGGGGGTGCTGATGACGCCGGCGCTCGTCGATCTGGCATTGCCAGCGGGCGAAGCGGTCTCGGCTTAAGGAGCGCAGGGCCGCGCGGTCGACAGGCTTAAACCAATGCAAGGCGTCGCGAGACTGTTGGGGTAGATTCAACCAATCGGCGGCGTCGGTCGGCGGTTGCCGGGTGAATGCGGCGAGTAGCTTGGCGTTGCGATCGGCCGCATCGGATCGGGCCGAATTCAGAGCGGCGAGGCGGGTGCGGGCGTCTACATTGGTGGGATCGAAACGCAGAGGCTGCTCGAGGGCGGCGAAGGCGGCCGCCGGTTGCCCCAGAGCTTGGCGGGCGGCGCCGAGCAGATGGTGGGCGGCGCCAAGATCGAAACGCAGATTGAGCGTCTGTTGAGCGTGGTTTGCCGCGGTGGGCCAATCGGCGTTTTGGGCGGCGAGTTGGCCTAAAGCGAGCCACGCCTCGGCAAGGTGCGGATCATGCGTGACGGCTTGATGGAATGCGGCTTCAGCGTCTTCGGCCCGGCCGAGATGCGCGAGAGCCTGACCCCGCAGGAAAATCGTCTGGACCGACAAGTCGGGCGTCGGCTCGAACCCGGTGAGAAGATCCAAGGCGGTGGCCGGATCCTCGCGGAGCAAATGGATCTCGGCCAAAGCGAAACGGGCGGCGGGCAGGTCGATCCCCATATCGGTGATCGCGCGCGTGGTCTGCGCGGCTTCTTCGATCAGACCGAGTCGCAGCTGGCAGCGGGCCAGCTGACGAGACACATGAGCGGATTCGGGGGCGAAGAACCAAGCTTCCTCGAGGTTCGGCAGGGCCAGCAGCGGGCGACCGAGATGCAAAAGAGCCGTGCCTAGATTGAACGCGTTGTCGAGCTGGATGCGGAGGGCACGGGACGAGGCGTCGCCCCCGCTTTCGACGTAGCCGAGGGCCTCGAATTGACGGAGCAACGAGTCGTCGTCCTGTGCGGTCCAATCGCTGCCGGCCAAGTTTTCGTTTTGCGGCAGCCGATCATCCCATGTCGGAATGCGTGCAAGTTCGACGGGGCGGCGGAACAGGCGTGTTAGAACGCGACCTTCCATGTCCTCCCCGGCGGGCAGTCCGAAGTGTGTCAGGACGGTGGGCACGATATCGAGCAGTCGCGCTTCCGGAAGGTGGGTTTGCGGGGCGATGCCGGGACCGGCGGCGGCGATGAGGCCGTGGGGGCGATGCCACGCGGCGATGCCGGCGGCGACGCGGGGAGTGCGGGCGGGCCGCAGATGGTCGCTGTGAAAGCCATGGTCGGATACCAGCATGACCGTGGGTTGGTCAGACCGGAGCTGGTGCAGCAGGTCCTTCAGCAGCAGATCCTGCAGAGCATAGGCGGCGTTGACGACGTTGCCGTAAAGCTCGCAGTCTCGGGCCGAGGCGCCGACGTAGTGGGGTGGATGATACGTCATGAAATCATGACAGATCCAATCGATAAAGTGGTAGTAGACCGCAAGGCAGTCCACCGGCTCGCTGCCGGCGATAGCCAGGGCCGCGTTGTGCACGGAATAGAGTTCGGCCAACCGGGTAAAAAGGCGATCAAGGCGCCGGTCTTTTGCCGGGTCGATTTCCTGCCAGCGGGGCACGAAAAAGGAGGCGATCCCGGGATCGACTTGGTGGGCCTGAAGGCGGCATCCCGCGAGTTCCCGGGCCACCGTGGCGGGAGTGACGGAGCCGCGCGGAATCGGCCAGTCGGCCGCGGCAGCGTCGGGGTCGACGCTCCTTTCCGGCGGGCGGGCGAATGCCTCGGAAACGCAGATGCCGTTGATTGCTTCGGCCGGGTGGGAGGCAAACCAGCCGACCACATGCGTATGGAGGCCGGCGTGACTCAGCATGTTCCAGAGAGCAGGACAACGGCGATGGCGGCTCGACACCGGCACCACGCGGGAAGAAATGGGATCAACCGTAGTGAACCCGGTTATCCCGTGTTCGTCCGGGCGGCGGCCCGTGCCGATGGTGTTCCACAACATGGGCGACAAATAGGGCGGAAAACTGGCGAGGTCGCCGTGGGCTCCATTCCGGGTGAGCTCGGCGAGTTGGGGCATCTTTCCGGCGGCCATCAACGGGCGGGCGATTTTCCAATCGGCACCGTCCCAGCCGACGAGGATCAACGGAGACCGGGCACTCATGACGCGGATGGTCGGTGATAGTCCGGAGCACCTGCGCCCTTGGGCAAATCCCCGGATGGCTCGCGGGAGTCGGAGGTGACGGGGTGGGGTCGCACCCCGAGCCGGCGAGCGACGGTTTCCATTTCCGTCCGCAATCGTTGGGCGCCGGCTGTCTCCCGGTGGGGGGGGCGGATGAACATCGTCAGGCGGCCTGCCTCCCCATCGAGCGGCGACACGTCCAATACCGCCCAGCCAACGAGCCGAGGAGGATGATCGACCAAAAGAACGCGGGCATGACGAGTCGCATTCCCTTGAAGAGGCAGGGCGCCCCAAGCTTGGACGACACGGTCCCACTCGTCCGGCCATGGCGCTCGCACGATAGGTCCGTTGGCAGCTGCGGCTGCCTTCTCGTTGGCAACGGGAGGCATGATCGCGGCCCGAAGGTTCTCAGGCTGTGGCAGGTGCGGGTCGCCGGCGGCGTCGGGCCCCGAACGCCGCTGCGGAGCCGGCCAGCAGGCCCATCAACGCGGGGGCTGACGCGGGCTCGGGCACGGCGGAAGCGGAAACGGCTGCTCCGGCTTCAATGGGGGCGCCCGTCACGTCATACGCGAAGCGCACGAGTTCCATCGTGTTGGCGTCGTCATTGTAGTTGAGCTCCACGAAACCGTAAACGGTGGTGTCGGCATTGAGAAAACTGAAGCCGATGAAGCCGGAGCTGGTTCCGCCCCCGCCCCAAAACGTGGATCCGAAGTAGTTGTAGTATCGATCCAGATACGCGGCTTGGTTGGCAGCCTGCATCGGTCGACTCGCGCTAATGGTCATGCCCGGACTCAGTTCGTTGGCCATGTAGCCGTAATCCGATGCCCCGCCCAGATATTCCCTGTCGCTGTCGGTCAGGGTAGTTGAGCTGCGCGAACGAAAGTAGGGAAGTTCCGAATTGCCGCGGCGGAACCCAACCTCGAATTCGTTTCCGTTCGCATTGACCGAGCTGAGGTAACCGTTGCCTAGACTATTGTCGAAATCGAGGTAGACGATATCGCTGGTCGTGACGGTAAAGTTGAGATCATACCCGACGATTTGGGCCTCCGCCTGAGGCGCGGCAAGGGCGGCGAGGATCCCGCCGGTGGCGGCAGGTTTGGCCAACTTGGCGAAAGTTAACTGAGGCGAGGGCGTGGGGAGAAGGGCGGGGGTGGGCATGGCTGGTGGTGAGCCTAGTATGCCAATGGCAGGAACAATAGACCACCCCTCTTAGGAGGGGTCGGCCGAGGTGGTGGCAGGCCGCGTCGACCTGCGACCTCGCAGGTCTCGCGCCCGGAAGTGAGGGGGCGGTTTCCATCCAATAATGTCTCAGTTTAAGTCGTTGAATATCAATTGGTCGCGATCCGGAGAGT
>CAXBDS010000150.1:0-12715 GCA_963974355.1 uncultured Opitutaceae bacterium | reverse complement strand
CGATGAGGATCGTGCGGCCTTGGCCAGAAAAGTTAACGATGGGCTCAAACGGACTGGTGGTCGCTGACCCCGTGCCATTGGCCAAGGGGAGGTAGATGGAAAATTGGGTGCCGGAGCTGGTGGGATCGGCGGTTTCCGCGGGCGGAGAGTAGACTTGGACGCATCCACCGTGGCTGCGGACGATGCCGATGACCGTGGAGAGCCCGAGGCCGGTGCCTTTGTCCGAACCCTTGGTGCTGAAGAACGGTTCGAAGATGCGCTCGATCACGTCTGCAGGAATGCCTGTTCCTGTATCGCTGACTCGAATACGGAGATGTTGCCCGGGTTTGAGTTCTGACACGGAACTGGCGTAGAGGGCGTCGATCTTCGGGGCGTCGGTTGCGATCGTGAGCGTGCCTCCATCTGGCATGGCGTCGCGAGCGTTGACGCAGAGGTTGAGGAGCACTTGGTGCAGTTGGGTGGCGTCGCCCAGCACGGTTTTGTTTTGGCTGTCGTGTTCGATCCGGAGTTCGATGTTTTTGGGGAAGGTGCTTTCGATCAGGTTTTCGATTTCTCGGATCAGATGCTTGGGATCCAGCGGGACGCGGACGCCTTCGACGCCTTTGGCGAAGGTCAAAAGTTGGCGGACCATACCGGCGCCCCGGCGTCCGCTGTTTTCCATCGTATTGAGGATCTGCTTAGAGCCCGGGTGTTGAATTTTTAGCATTTCCAAGCCCATCAAAATCGGGGCCAAGGCGTTGTTTAGGTCATGAGCGATGCCGCCGGCCAGCGTGCCGATGCTTTCGAGCCGTTGGGTGCGCAGATTATGGCGTTCGGCGTTTCGTCGCTCGGTGATATCGTGCATGACGACCACGGCGCCGAGTCGCTTGCCGGAGTCATCAAGGAGTGCGTCCCCGCTGGCGATGAGGTGGCGGGGCGGCTTGCCCGGGCGAGTGATGGACATTTCGGCATTGCGCACCTGTTCACCTCGATTGGCGCGCGTCAGGGGAACGTCGTTGGGCTGCATCGGGGTGATGCCGTCTGCAGTGCGCAAGTCGAAATACTGCGGCCACTGCTCGGGCGTCGTTTCGATGATGTCCGTGCCATGCCATACCCGGGCCACTTTGTTGAAGAACGTCAGCTTCCCGTTTGCGTCACACGCCACGACGCCTTCGGCCAGATTCTCCATCAACAGCCGGAGCATTTCCTGCTGTTGTTTGAGCGCTTGAGCGGTCTTGTTTTGTTCGGTGATGTCGCGGGTGATTTTGGCGTAGCCTTGAAGTGCGCCCTGTTCGTCGCGGACGGCGGTGATCACTACATTGGCAAAAAACTGGCTGCCGTCCTGGCGCACGCGCCAACTGGTTTCTTCGAAGCGGCCGGTGTCGCGAGCCTGCTGCAGGCCGCGGGAGGGGCGGCCCGCGGCGACGGCATCGGCGGGATAGAATTTAGAGAAGTGTTCGCCGATGATTTCATGGTTGGCGTAGCCCTTGATCCGTTCGGCGCCGTGGTTCCAGCTGGCAACGCATCCGTTCACATCCAGCATGATGATCGCATAATCCTTCACCGCTTCGACCACCATGCGGAAGCGCCGCTCGCTCTCCAGCAGCTTGCTGGTGCGCTGGGCAACGAGTTCTTCGAGATTTTCGTTGAGTCGACCCAGTTCGTCCTGGCTGGCTTGCAGCGCCTTTTCGGCGGCCTTCTTGTCGGTCACATCTCGAGCCGTGGTGTAGTATTGGCCGGTGGCGAGATGGGGCCGCACCTGCCACGAGAGCCATTTCCACGAGCCGTCTTTGCAGCGGTAGCGATTGTCGAAATTACAGATGGTTTCGCCCTGGGCGAGCCGGTTGCCGGCGGCGATGGTCGAGGCGTGGTCATCAGGATGGACGAAATCGAGCCACGGGCGACTGGTGATTTCTTCCGTCGTAAACCCCAGCAGGGTGGTGAAGGCGCTGTTCACGCGTGTGAAGCGACCCTCGGCACTGGCGATGGCGAGCACGTCCATCGAGAGATCGATGAAGTTGTTGAGTTCGTCGGTGCGCGCCTCCGCGAGTTGGCTGAGCTTGGTCTTGGTGGCGATGCCGGTGGCATGTTCATCGAGCAGGTCGTTGAACGCCTGGGCAAGGGTGGAGAACTCGTCGTTTGCCGAGCTGTCGAGTCGCAGATTGGCGTCGCCGGCCCGGATGGCGTTCACCGTTTGCACGGTTTGTTTGAGCGGATGAAGGAAGGCGCGAATGAGCCAATAGCTGGCGAAGCCGGCGAAGAGCAGGGCCAGGGCGCCAACGCTGAGAAGCAGGTGGCCGTTTGTCTCCGCGTGAGTCTCCAGATTTCGACTACGCTCCAGCGTTTCTTGGAACGTGTGGTCGCGATATTCGGTCGCGAGGGGGCGGACCTTTTCGTGGAGCGCGAGCTGAATGGCGCGGTTGCGTTGCTGGCGTTCGGCCGGGGAAAGGCCGCCGGGAGACGAGGCTTCCCACTGTTGCTTGATCTTCGCGAAGGCGGAAGCCATGCGGCCGACGAGGATTTGATCGCTATCGGTGGAGGGGCCCGGGGAAGGAGGTCTTGCGGCCGGATTCCGCGCGACGAGCAATTCGGCCGTAAACTCCTCCATCTCGCGCGTGATGAGGGCGTCGTTTTCCTCGATGGTGAGGGGAGTGAGATCGAGCTCGAGGTCGGAAACTTTTTCGTAGAGTCGCTGGGCGCGGGAACTTTCCGCGAGGGAGTCCGAGATAAAGTGGTGGAGCTCCCGAACCATCTCTCGCGAACCTTGGAATTCGACCAGACTTTGACAGAGAATAAGGCCGAGCAGAAGTGTGACGCCGGTCAGGACTTTTGCCCGGATATTCATGGTATAGGGTCGGATGCGTTTGTGGGGGCCAGTATGTTAGGCAGGCACTCCAATCGTATCGTAATATCCTTGCAACGCGGGAAAGTCGGTATGCCCGGGGCTGGTAAATATACGATTAAGGCGACGAAGGGGCGTGCTTTTACGGTGGCGAACTTGGTCTCGTGACGGGGGAGGCGGGCGTAGTTTCCCTTCGATCCGGGCGGTGGTAATGCATGCGAAGCTTGCTGAGCGGCGCCAATTTAACGGTCCAACCGCCGCCCCCTCTCGGCGGGCGGCGACTAGGCTGTGATCTGGTGGTGCGCAATGTATTGTCGCAGCGTAAAATCTACCTCGGTGGTCCGTTGGCGAATCGCTTCCATCAGCACAACGGGCTGGATTGCTTCCGCGAGACTGGGCGTCGGCGTCTCACCGGTTTGCACCGCTGTAAAAAAAGCTCTGATCTCCGCCGCGAATCCACTCGCTTCATGCAGTTCGCAGTTCGAACCAACGATGTTGGTCGAGTTCTCCGCGACGAGAGTATCGTCCTTCCAATGACGAAATTGTCCTCCGGCGCTCCAGACGGGCACGTCTATCGACCACGTGTGATTGAGCGCATGAATCGTTGCCCGTTCTGTCACGAGTCCGGCCATGGGTTGAAAGCTGATGCGGATTCGGGTGCCGCTTTCACACACCCCGGAGAGTTCGATGTTCGCGACCCCGGCACCGTATTCAGGAAGTTCGTGGTATCGGATCCAAACTCGTTCGTAGGGGCTGCGGGCAAGAAACAGAACCGTATCCAATGCATGGATTGCGGTCGTTGAGAAGTCGGTGTCTCGCCGTCCCCAGCGGACCATTTCATAGTCGATTTGGAAAACGTCTTCGGGCGTGGTGTGCCGCGTGACATCCTGCAGGGTTTGAACGAAGAGGGGAGTGTAGCGCCGATTGAACGCGACTTGGGTCGGCGCACCACCCGCTCGTGCCCAGGCAATCAGGTCTTGCAGGCCGGCGTCGGTCAGCGCCGGCGGTTTCTCGATCAGAACCGGCATGCCTTTTTCCAACAGAGCACGGCATACGGTGGTTACGGCGGGAGGCGGTAATACCACGATGACCGCATGAGGTTGCTCAGCTGCGATCATTGCCTCGACGTCAGTGTAGGCCCGTGCAAATCCGAATTCACGCCTGAACGCCTCGGTGGCGGCCAGTTTCAGGTCGCAAACGCCGGCGAGGAAAGCGTCCGGCTCGTCGCGGACGTAGTGCCGCAGCGACGGTCCATGAACGTGGCGGGAATGGCGGCCGCAGCCGATCAGGCAGATCTTGAAGCCCATGACTAGAGAGGTGCGACGTAGCCTGCCTGGCCGCCGAGACGATTGAAGTTACGATACGCGATGAGAAAGCTGATCATCGCGATCAGGCCGAGCGCGCTTCCGCCGAAGAAGGTGTAACGGTAGGTGTGTCCGGACCAGTCGAGGCCGAGCCCAACGATGGGAGGCAGCACCATGTGGGCGATGCCGGTGCAGATGCCGGCGGCCGAAAAGAACTGCGCGAACTTGGCTTGCGGGAACAACAACGGGGGCATGGCCGACGAGATCGTGAGGTAGGCTCCAGCAAGAATCCCGTGGACGACAAAAAAGAAGGCAAATGCATTTGCGGTGGTTGCCCAGAACCCACCAAACAAGGTGACCACGGTGTAGATGCCCATGACCGTGATGCCGACTCGGAGCGGGTGAAACCGGTCCGAAAGGTAGCCGAGCGGGTAAGAGCAGAAGAGCGAAAAGCCGTAGGTCAGTGCGAGGTATTTGCCGTAGTCTGCCATGCTCAGGTTGACGCTTTGGGCATAGAACACGCCGAAGGCGTTGACGGGACCTTGGGCCATCAAGCCGAAGGTGATGGCCGCGAACACCCAGAGGTAGTGGGGGTGGCTGTAGCATTCCCGGATGTAGGTTTTGATGTTCTTCCATCCGCCGGTGGTCGACGTGGCCCCTGGCTCGGGCGCCGGGGGGAGATCGCCTTCCTTGACCTTGAGGCACATGAGCATGAAGCCGATTCCATAGGCCGCGCCGAGACCGAGGAAGATGGCTTGGTAGTGGGTTTCAGCGTATCCAAAAATCCAATAATTGAAGATGATTCCCGCCAGCAGGCTGACCGCCCGGAAAAGCCCAAAAAAGCGTCCGATCAACTCATGGGGCACCACGTCATTGATCAGGGCGGAAAAGATCGTGTTGGCGACGACGGTCGCCATCTCGAAGCAGGTCCACGATGCGACGAAGACCAGCAGCGTGGCCGTTTGAGGGCCGGGGGAGGCCTCACCCAGGGCGACGTGCAGCATCCGGCCGAGCGCCGGCGTGAACGCCATCCCGACCATGCCGATCATGACGATGGGGGTTGGAATGACCAAAAAGGGAATTCGTCGACCCCACCGCCCGCGATGGCGATCCGACTTCACGCTGATGATTGGGCCGAGCAGCATGCCGAGCGCCCCCGGCAGCGAACCTACGAGAAGTCCGACCAAGAGGTCGGAAGAGCCCATGCCTTTGAGCATCAACTGGGCGACGGGGCCGGCGGCTCGTTCTTTCAGGTTCCACGCGAAATCGCCGAACAACAACCAGCCAAACAACGCAACGAGGCCCGCCGAGGTATAGGTCAGGGTGCCGATCGACCAGGTCTTGCGCCCGCGCGTTTCGGAGGCAGGCCCGGGGAGGACCTTGGGCGATTCGTCGACGGAGGGGGTCACGGTTGCGCCTTTGCCGGGCTGGGGGTGAACGTGACCGCGAGCCGGCTAGTGCCAGCGGGAGTGAAATCGACCATCAAGATCGACACCCCATCGTTGGATTTTTCGCGGGCGGTCGGCGGCGTGGCGGCCTCGACCTGGAAACGAACAGCGTGATCCAACGGCGAAACAAGTTGGACGAACAAAGTGTGAGTCGCCTCATGTAGCGTGGCCGTGCGCCCATCGTCAGAGAGGGTGATCGCGGCTGCCGTCAGCATGCGCCACGTCGCTTTGCTCTTAGGAGCAGGCTTCTCAATGTCGTCCTGCATCAGCACGGTCGCCCCATCCGCGCTCATGTGCACGCGGCGGAGCAAGCGCGTGGCTTGCCCAGGATAGACCGATGTAAGGTCGAGCACTGCGGATGCGCCGTTTTCATCGTTCCACGGAGAGAATTCGATGACGGGGGCGGTCGCGTCGGGTTGTTGCAGCACATCGCCCATGGTGAGGGTGTTGTGGCTGCGATTGTTGTTCCGAAAGTAACTCCACCGTCGCCCCCCCTGTTCGTATTCCCAGAAGCCGGGAAAGCTGTAGGTTTCGGACCCAAGATCAATGGCCCAGCGAATGCCCATGGCATCCAAAACGAACGAGCCCAAGTCGAGATGGCCGTGACTTTGGCCGTTGGTGCCGCCCTTCAACGCGACCCAAAAACCATCCGCTTCGGGGCTGCGCAGGATCGCCATATCGGCGTCTCCCCGGAAATGGGAGGCCAGCGGCGGTCGCGCCGCCTCGGCTTCGTTTCTCGCGGGGAAAAACAGCGCACTTGCGATCAGGTTGCGCGTTCTCCCGCCCACCGGCAGGGACTGTTCGTAGCCGGAAATCGGGGCTTCGAGACGATCCCGCAGGCGTTCCCGCACGGTGGGCAACACCTCGGGGTGGTCGTAGTGGTGTGCCAGCCAGACGGTGCCGGCCAGCACGGCTTGATGGGAACGCGCCGGACCGCCGTCACCAAAATTAAATGACACCCCACTGGGACCGAAAAACTGCAAGCCATAGAAAATGGTTTCCTCCAACCCGGGCTGTTCCAGCAGTCCGAAATCACTGCCCAAGCCATCCTCCAGCAAGGCGAGCGAGTGGCAGAGGAAGGTGGTGCCATAGATCCAGTAAGTCGCTCCTTCCGGCCAGGCGCCGTCGGGGGCGTAGCCCGCCATGGCCAGCCGCAATGATGAGGGCGCTTCCTTCAATACGAGCCCGGCTTCGGCGGAATGCTCGGGCTGCAATACGAGGGCTGCCGCGATGAAGCCGGTGTTGCAGACGAAGTTCCAGTTGTTCGTGGTTTTGGGGTTCGAGCCGAAGGCGGCCCAATTGAGCCCACCGCGACCGCGGGGCTCATAGGCTTCGGGCGCCATTTCGAGAATGTTGGTGAACAGGGCGGAGCGTATGGCGGCCCTTTCTTCAATTGTCAGCGCGTCCCACAGCCAGTCATAGCCCATCGCCACGCCGAAGCTCATTTCCGAGACGTCGAGGTAGTGCGAGGTGTTCCATTCGGGCGCTTCGATTGCGGCCATCAGTTCGCGCTTGGCGGAGGCAAGGAAACGTGCGTCACCGTCCAGTCGATACATGAACGCCGCCGTCTGGATACGTCCCGCCGTGGCGCGGTAGGTATCGAGACGGCTACCGTTCTTGTTTTCTTCGTGACCCAAGGGGGCCAGATCGAGATTCGCCTCAGCATCCGTCCGGATGGCTTGCAGCAAATCCTTCATCAAGGGGTCGGAGACCGCGAGTTCGCGGATTTCTCGGAGACGGGCTTCGGTGAGCAGGAGTTCCGGCGGACGGAGTTCAGCGAAAAGTAGGCCTGCTTGGGAGGCCATGATCAGGCCAAGACCAAGCAGGCGGAAGCAAGGCATAGGGGAGGTTCTCATCGGAGAATAGGGAAAGAGAAATGCGCCGAGCTACCGGGCAGTTGAAGGGGTGAGGAGGGGGTCTGGCGGAGCGGGATCCGCGGCGAAGCGCATTGCCGGTTGGAAAAGGCGAATTTCTGGATACACCACGGGCCGGCCATCACGATGTAGCGTTCTCGTGATGGGAAAGGGCGCGGGATTTGGAGGGCGGGGTTAGTTGAGCCGGGTCAGCGCCACGTCGTCCACCAGGAGCGTTCCTTTGGCCTGCCAGTAGAAGAAATCGAGTTTCATTCGGTGGGCTTCGGCGGGGACGGTGATGATGGCTTTAATCTGCGTCCAACCGACGGGGACCGGATCGTTGTTGGGGAATTTCAGGTCGACGCTCGTTTCCCCCTTCCAATTGATGCCGATCGTTTCGATGGGCTCCCGTTCTCCGGGCTTGAGACAGTTGGCGCGGAGAACGAAACCAGGGAGTTTGCGCATGGGGCTGAAGTCGTCCTCCGCGCGTATCCATGCGGTCACTTCGTATTTGCCGGGTTGCACGGCGATCGGTTTGGGCGAGATGCAGAAGCGGGCGAAGTGTTCCGCATGCATTCGTGCGCCGGTTTGCCCCTCGCGCGCGGCGGAGGCTTCGGTGGCGAAGGAGCAGTTGGCATCTTTGCTGTTTCCGGGCACGAAAATGCTCCAAGGGGCGCCGGCCTGTTCGAAGTCGCCATTGGCGATCAGGTTGGTCGCGGCTTCGGCGCGCGGCGCGCTGGCCAAGGCGCCGGTGAGCGCGGTTACGACGACCAAGGCAGACCGTCGGGGCGACATGATGCGAGGTCCGTTTCTCTGGCGCCGTGTCGAGGCCAGTGCCAGTCCCGCGAGACCGGCGGCGAGGGCGAAGGCACCCGGTTCGGGGATGGCGCTCAGCGAGCTTACCGTAAATTGGAGGGTGTTGCCGTCGCCGCCATAGCCAAATGAACCCGCCCAGCCGGCTGTCGTGCTTGTTTCGGACAGCGCAAAGGCGGTGAGCACGATCCCGGGGGTGGTGCCACCGAAGCTGATTAAGTCGTAGGTGGTGGACGGGGCGGCGTCGCCGGAATCGGTGAAGTCGAACAAAATGCTGCCCGGGCCGCCGGAGGCTGAACCGACCATGGTGGCGTCGGCCAAAATGAGCAGGTCCTGCGTGCTGCCGAGGCGGTATTGCAAGGTGGCGTTGCCCTGGGTCACCAAGCCCAGACTGGTGACGGTGCCGGCGCCGTTGATCGTGGCGTTGCCGACGTCGAGGATGCCGCCGTTTTCGATCGTGAGGGTATTGCTACCTCCGGTATTGAATGTGCCGTCAAGGCCGAGGGTGGCGCCGTTTTTTACGACGAAACCGCCCTGATTGACGGCGCCGCCTCCGACCGAGGTGTGGCCGAAGGTGCCCGACAAACTGAGCTTTCCGGCCTCGACCGTCGTGTCGCCGGTATAGCCGGTCGCCGAGCCGGCTTGAATGGATAGGGTGCCACTGCCGCTCTTTGTCAGAGCGAGCGCATTGCCTACTTGGTTGGTGGTGAGCGATCCCACGTCCCCGGAGAAGGACGTGGTTGCAGTCTGATCTACCTTAAGGGTGCGGGTGCCGTTGTTGGAACTGAAGACGCTGCCGAGGGAAACATGGCCCGAACCAGAAAACGATCCGATCACGGCTGTGGTATCAGCCACCCCGCCGCCGATGATAAGCCGTCCGCCGTCGAGCACGATCTTGGTGTTGACGTTGGAGCCGGTAAGCGGATTGGGCGGCGAGGAGACTTTACTGTCGCCCCCTAGCTGAAGCCCCGAGTTTTCGTTGGTGAAGCTCCCGACGGTGATGGTGCCCGCGTAGCCGGTGTGACCGGACGTGGAATCGATCAGGGATATTTTTATCGTCGCGTCACTCGTGGCGTTATCGACGAGGGAAAAATTTCCGGAGCCACTCGACCCACCCGCCCCGGTGATCTTTACCCCGGTGGAGGAACTACCGACGCCGGAGAAGGTGGCGCCGGAGTTGATCGTCAGGCTGCTGGCGGATATCGTGCTCCCGCCTACGCCGATTTTGATAGATGGAGCCACCACCACGGCTTCTGAATCGGGGGTCCAACCCTCAAATGTTGCGGATCCATCAGACGAGGGGTTCCAGTTAAAGTTTCCGCTGTTCGCCCACGTCAGATCGTCCGTGGTTTTCGTCCAGTAAAGCGTTGCGGCACTGGCGGTTGAAGTGTTTGTGAGTAGGGCTACGGCTAGCAAGGACGCCAACTGCACGACCCGAGGAGGCATGGGGGGTAGGTTCATAGGGCAGCCTCACCATACCGCTGGGGTGGAAATGCAGAAGCCCTAGGGAGCTAACACTGGTAAATCTGTGCCATTAGCGCGGACTGTTCGCGGTCGATCGGGCGATAACCGTGACCCCGTCCTTCCAGCGCGGCTGAATCAGGGTGTGTTTGGGTTTCTCAGGCACTCCGGTCTCGTTATGGTAGAGCATGCTGGCGAGCACGTCGATTGCGGTGCGTCCCACCTCCGTGGAGTTGAGATCTACGCCGGCCCAGCTTTCTCGTGCGACGGCGGGCAGCATCGCCACTGAGACGTCCTCGGGAACGCTGATGCCGTGGTCATTCATGTGGCCGAAGATTTCGGGGAAATGGGTGATGATGGCGTCTGGCCGGTGCGCCTTTTTCCAGCTCAAGAGTCGTTGCATCCCGTTTATCGTCAGATTGTTTTCCGGCGTGATAAACAGGGGAAGTTGCTCTGCGAGGGGCAGGCCAGCTTGGCCGCCCAAATAGCCTCCTGCGAATTTCCAGTTGGTGCGCACGCCTTGACCGGAGGACGTGACGAAGCCGACCCGTTGATGTCCCATTTCACGAAGTTTCCGAAATGCGGTCCAGCTCGCCATATATTGATCATTGGCCACGAGATTCAGCGCTGGCGACGTGAGCGAAAACCCGAAGGTAAGGATCGAGAACGGCGTAAAATCGAAATCGAGTAATGCGCCTGGTTGAGGCAAGGGGGGGAGTAAAATGCCTTGAATCCCTCGTGCCTGCAGAATGCGCGTCACCTGCTTGGGGTTGATGCGGTCACGCACCGGCGCGATCACTTCCAGCTTATAGCCCAGTTCTTCTGCTCGTGCTTCGGCGCCGAGGCGATGGTGCAGAAAATCGATCACCGCGTCGGCCTTGGAGGGATCTTGAAAATAGGATAACCATGCCAATGTGGCTTGGTAACTGGGTTTTGATTTGTCCCGTCGGTATTCGGCGAGTGATCGCAGCATCGGGTCAGGCCGATAGCCGCAGGACCGCGCCAATTGCTGGATGCGTTCCCGGGTTTTGGCGGCCACCTGGGGCTGGTTGCGCAGCGCCAACGAGACTGTGGCGTGGGAGACGTTGGCCATCCGGGCTAAATCCCGGAGCGAAATGCGTGGATTCGGCATCGTTTGAAATTTACCAGTGTTAATATTGATGGCCTTTCGTTTTGTCGATACTGGTTTATGGCTTCGTGAGCGTGGTCGCCGCCGCCTTGGTTTTGGCGCCTTTACCCCTGATCCCCATGCAATCATCCCGCGGTTTCACCTTGATCGAGCTTTTGACGGTCATCGGCATCATCGCCATTTTGGCCGGTCTTTCCTTCTTCGGTTTGGGCCGTGCTCGATCCGCGGCGTATCGTGCGAGCTGCGCAGCCAATTTCCGTGAAATGGGGGTCTCCATTCTCTCCTATACTCACGACCATAAGGGCTACCTGCCGGGGCCGTTGTATGTGGGACAGTTTGCGTCGTATAGCGGTGACACCAGCGACGGGCGGATCGGAACCTTTCTTGCTCCCTATCTGAACCTTCCCGATCTCCACGACCCCGCCAAATCGGTGAATCAAAACCGTCAGCCGCAGATGGCCGAGGCGCTTTCCTGCCCGGCTTGGATGGGCGCCATGCGTGATACGGGTATCGATCTCGCGACGGCCCGCCCTTACATCCTCGCGGGGGCGGTTCGCATGGATAACGACCTGACCGCCGCTCCTTTCGGACAGGCCGGCACGACCAAGCTGCCGCAATTGATCAGCTTGATTCGGAATCCGACCACGTCGGCCGCATTTTGGGAGCTCGATCATGAAAACGGTGGTTCAACGTATTCCAGCAACACCGGGGTCGTCCCGGAACCGGTGCACGGCGATGTGCGTATGGCGGTCTATTTCGATGGGCACGTGGGCGCCGTGCCGATCGATTCGTAAGCGGTTTTCCCGAATGAAATGGAATGCGCGACGTCGGCTGTTCGGCGAGACGTTAGGGGCGCTTGACCCGGGGGTGGGGCGAGGGAGATTGAACCGATGAATCGTCGGGCATTCTTAAGCCGGGGGGCGGTGGTTGGCGCGGCTTTGGGTTTTGCCGGGCAGGGCGCGAGCGGAGACTCCGGCGAAGGGAGCGATGCCCAAGACGGGCGCCCGGCCTAATGTCTTGTTTATTTGGACCGATCAGCAGGCGGCGAAGGCCATGGGTAACTCGGGTAACCGCTGGCTGAATACGCCGGCGATGGATGAGCTGGCCGCGCAAGGTGTCACCTTCGAGCAGACCTATTGCTCCGACCCGATTTGCGTGCCTTCGCGGAGCAGTTGGTTGACCGGGCTTATGCCGCATCAAACGGGCGTCACCTTCAACGTGGAGGAGGGCAGGGTCGCCGGCACGCCGTTGTCCCGCGCATTTTGCGAAGCGGGTTATGTCGGGAAGTGGCATATCCCGCATCCCGCGAACGACGCGGCGTGGCATGGCTTCGACTTCACGCGGCACATGCGCAACAACCGGCTCGACCCCGATGTGTTGCCGGCCTGCCACATGTTCCTGCGCACGCCGCGGGAGAATCCTTTCTTCCTCGTCGCCTCGTTTTTAAACCCGCACGACATCTGCGAGTGGGCGCGCTTCGTTTCCGACGGTCCCGACGAGCTGCCGAACGGGCTTTGCCCTCCGCGCCTTCGCCCGAAGCATGCCCGCCACTCCCGGCCAACTTTGAAATCCCGGCGGGCGAACCCGACGTCATCCGCCAGATGCAGGCCCAGAACAAAAGCCTGTATCCCACGGTGGATTGGGAGGAAGGGCGTTGGCGGCAATACTTGTGGGTCTACTACCGCTTGATCGAGCGGGTCGATGCGCAGATCGGGGCGATCTTGCAAACGCTGCGTGAAGTCGGGCAGGACGATAACACGGTGGTGGTGTTTTCGAGCGATCACGGCGACGGCGCGGCTGCGCACCGGTGGAACCAGAAGACGCTGTTCTACGATGAGGTCGCGCGGGTGCCTTTCATTGTGCGGCCGCCCGCGTGTGCGCAGGCC
>CAXBDS010000149.1:0-12739 GCA_963974355.1 uncultured Opitutaceae bacterium | reverse complement strand
GCCCCGCGACCGGCGTGCCCAACACCAGATCACGTTGATTCGTCCAGCGGGAGAGCACGGCATACACGGTCGCCAGCCACGTCATAAACGGCGTCACGCCCGCCGCCCGGCCCAACCGCTCCACCGCCGCAACCCTCTCGGCCGACAACGTCAACCGGGCATGCGCCCCCGCGTTGTCCTGCACCGCCGGCCGCGGAAAATCGGTGTTCAACGCCAGCGGTTCCGGCAATATGGCGTAGACGTTTTTCCAATACGCACGGGCCGCGGCGAGTTCGTCGCCCGCCACCCGGTGCCGACTCCAGGCCGCGTAGTCCTTGTAGTGCAGCGCGAGCGGCGCCAAAGGCTCGCCCGCGTGAGCCGCCGCCAGATCGCGCATGAGCACGCCGAGCGAAGCCCCGTCTGCGACGATGTGATGCAGTTTGAAAACCAGGCCCCAACGCCCATCGCCCCGAGTCCACAGACGCACCGAGAACAGGGCATCCTTGGCCAGATCGAGCGGCTCTGCCAGAAAGGTCGCGGCCTCCGGCAACCAGTCCGTCACGTCCATCCCCGCAATGGAGAAACCATGCCACGTCGCCGCCGCCTCAACGATTTGACGAAACGCTCCCCCGTGCTCCTCGAAACGAGTGCGCAGGCTTTCATGCCGCGCCACGACCGCAACCAAGGCGCGTTGCAGGGACTCCGGATTCAAGTTGCCCGAAAGCTCAAACGCTCCGCCGAGGTGGTAGGCCGCGGAACTGCCCGCCAGAGTCTGAATCACCGCCAGGCGTTCTTGCGCATGGCTCAACGCATACGAGTCGGCGACGACCACGGTCGGGATGCGCGCAGCGACGGTCCCCTGCCGTGGCGCCGGGGCCGAAGTCGACTGCGTCTGCTTCGCACGCAGCGCCGCCTTCAGGCGGGCTTGGTCCGCCGGGGAAAGGGCCGCCAGCTTTCGCGCCAGCGCATCGGGCAATCGTTCGCTCGCCACCTTAGTCTCCGAGGTGTTTGGCCAACTCGTCCGGCGGGAGTTCCTGCAACATCGCGAGCAGCTCCGCGTCCACTTCGCCGGTCGCATCCACGTCGGTCGCCGTGATGGCCTGAGCCCAACGCTCAGCCTGCTCGGCCAGCGTCGGCAGCTGGAACACGTCGCCGACCGGCAATGCCCAACCGTGCTGCTCTTCCAGGAGCGCCACCAAGCGCATCGCCTTCAAACTGTGCCCGCCTAGGGCAAAGAAGTTGTCGTCGGGTGCCGTGACCGGTTGCTCCAATACCATCGACCATACCGCCGCCAACAACTGTTCCCGCTCACTCAGGCGCGGGGCCGTCAACGTCGTTTCCGAAACCGCCGACGTCGCCGGCGGCACGTGGTAACCCACCAGCGCGTTGCGGTCCACTTTGCCGTTGGCCGTCAGCGGCAGAACCGGCACCCAATGAAGGAAGCTCGGCACCATGTAACGGGGCAGCACGCCTTCGAGGTGGGCTTGCACTTCGGCCGATGGCAACGCGCTTGGGCCGACCAAGTAAGCCGCCAAGGCCTCCGTGCCGTCCGCTTCGGGGCACGCCAAGACCACCGCTTGGGTGATTCCAGGATGGGCCAGCAGCCGCGCCTCGATCTCGCCCAACTCGACCCGATAGCCGCGGACCTGCACCTGATGGTCGTTGCGGCCGAGATATTCCAACGTGCCGTCGCCCAACCACCGCCCCAAATCTCCGGTGCGGTAAACCCGGTCGGCGGGCCTTAACGGATGGGTGATGAAGCGCCCGGCCGTGAGCTCCGGACGATTCAGATAGCCGCGGGCCAAACCACTGCCCCCCACATAGAGCTCCCCCACCGCTCCGATGGGCAGAACATGCCCCGCCTCGTCACACACCCAAACTTCCGTTTCCGGCAAGGGACAACCGATGATACTCTGCCCCCGCCGCGCGTCGAAGTCGCGCTCCGTCAGACGGTGGTGGGTCACGTGCACGGTGGTCTCCGTGATCCCATACATATTGATCAATTGGATACGGTCCAATCCGAAGACCTCCCGCCATGCCTCCAGGTAATGGCATTCCAAACGATCTCCGCCAAACGTCACGTAGCGCAGCGCCGGCCACAACTCCGGATCCCCGCGTCGCACCGCCTCCGCCGCCAAACGATAAAACGCCCCCGGCGTCGAACTGAGCACCGTGATCTCCGCCCGCCCCACGAGGTCCGCCAGTCGCCGCGGATCGCCCACGTCCTCCGCCGCTGCGAGCACTGCAGTGCCGCCATGCAACAATGCGCCATATATTTCCCAAACCGAGAAATCGAAGCAGAGCGAATGCGCCACCAGCCATACGTCCCGCGCCGAAATATCCACCGGCAACCGGTCATTGACCAAAAGCCGGACCACGTTGCGGTGCGTGACCTCGCATCCCTTGGGCCGACCGGTCGAACCGGAGGTGTAGATGACGTAAAGGCTGTCCTCGGGTCGCACGGCGGCCGTCCCCGGTCCGCGCGATCTTGCCGTGGCGTCTTCAAAACGCACCACCGGCACCCCGCTTCCGTCCCAAGGCAAGGCCGCACTGTCGACGATCGCCGCACATGCGGCATCCTCGACCATGAAGCGCACCCGTTCCGGCGGATACCCGGGATCCAGCGGCACGTAGGCGGCGCCGGTCTTGGCGATGCCAAGAAACGCGACAACCGGAGCCAACCCCCGCGCCAACCACACCGCCACGCGGTCACCTCGTCGCACCCCGGCCTCGATCAACGCATGAGCCACGCGGTCACTCCGTTCCGCCAGCTCCGCATAGCTCAAGGTCGCCTCTGCCGAGCGCAGCGCGACCTTCTCGCCGGCCGCCGCCGCCGTCGCCGCAAACAGGGAAACCAAAGTCGCCTCCGGCGGATACGTCGCCGCCGTTGCGTTGAGTTCGTCCCGCAAGCGTTCGGACTCTCCCATCGGCAACAAGCCCGTCGCCTCGATGGCGTTCGTCGGCGCCTCGGCCAGGGCCGTCAACGCCAGCTCCATCTGTTCGGCCAACCGTTCCACCTGATCGCGCCCGTAGGTCCCCGCATCGAAATTCAGATCGAGCTCGAACGTGTCGCCCACCGGTTGGCCAATGATGCTCAGGGCGTAGTGGGTGCGTTCATACGCCGTAATGTCGCTGATGCCGAGCTCGCCGAGTTGTCCCGAATCGCGCAGCGCCTCGTCCATCGGATAGTTCTCGAAAACGACCAGGTGGTCGAACAACGCTTCGAGCTCTCCGTGGTCCTCCTGCATGCGAGCCAACGGATAATGGTGAAACGGCTCCGCCATGCGCGCGGCGTCGTGCAGTGACCGCGCCGCTTCAGTCCACGTGGTCTCTCCCGCCCAACGATGACGCACCGGCACCGCGTTAATGAACAGCCCCATCATGCGCTCCACGCCGGGTAGCTCCGCCGGACGCCCCGAGACGATTGAGCCCACCACCACGTCACGCCGGCCGGTGTAACGGCCCAACACGACCGTGGCCGCCGTGTTCAACAGGGTGGCCAAGGTCAGCCCTTCGGTCTGCGCGAAATCACGCAGACGTTTCGCCAGCCCCGCGTCCAAACGCCGGCGCTCGTGCTCCAATCGATAGGCCCGCCCATGACCCGCCGCGGGATACTCGGAAGGCACGGTCGTCAGCGTATCGTGGCCCGCCAAAACCTGAGCCCAATGCGCCTTCGCGGCGGCTTCGTCGCGAGCTTTTAGCCAGTGGTAATACGGCACCGCCGATTCCACTGCGAGGGTCGCCTCTGCCGCTCCGCCCCGGCGCTGCGCATACGCGACCAACAGACGTTCCATCCACAATCCGACGCACCAACCGTCCATCAACAGATGGTGGTGGCTCCACACCACGTGAACCGCGTCACCTTCGCCCGCAAACAGCGCGACGCGCATCAGCGGGCCCGTCGCCAACTCAAATTGACGCGCTCGATCCCCCGCCGCGTAAGCGTCGATCGATCCACTCCGCGCGGCCGGTCCGTCGCGCCCTTCCGGCCAACGCACCGGCACGGCCAGGTCACGTCGCACCACCTGCAGGGGGGCACCACCCGGTCCCCGCCACAAACACCGTGCGCGCCACATCGTGGGCCCGGGCCAGATCCGTCCAAGCCCCCTCCAACGCCGTCCGAGATTTTACGCCCGTGAGCGTGAAACGCATTTGTTGGAAATAAGCGTCGCTCGCCGGATTCATCAGCGCCTCAAACCAAAGCCCCTGCTGCATCGGCGACACCGGCCGCACGTCTTCGATTTGCGTTCCCGCCCAGCCATGCTTGCGCAACAACCCATCCCACGCGCCCAACGAAAGCCCCTCAAACGTGAAGTCCGCCGGCGTGGTCTCGACCGAGGTTTCCGCCACCAAAGCATCGGCCAAACGACCCAACGCGGCAGAAAACCGTTCGAGCAACGCATCGATCGCGCACGCCGAAAATCGTCGTGCGTCATAACGACAGCGCCACTGCAGGCCAGTCCCGTCATGATAGCCCGTCAACGCGATCGCATGCGTTAGCGGCAGGGCGTCGTCCGCCACGGCCCCGCTGTCCGCCAATTGCAGACGCCAATCCGATGCTCCGTCCGCCATTCCGCCGCGGGAATCCCAGCGGCCGAGAAAATTGAACGACACCTCCGCTTCGATCGCCACGGTCAAGCGACCGGCCGCCTGTAACCATGGGTAATTCGCCCCCGCCGCCGGCACCGCCCGCACGGTCTCCTTGACCGTCCGCACCGCCTGCCGCCAATCCGCCGCCGATCCGCCGCCAAACTTAACCGGATAGGCCGATGTAAACCACCCCACCGTCCGGCCCAGATCGATCGCCGCCTCGCCGGTCCGTCCGTGGTGTTCCAACTCCATCACCAGTTCCGAGACCTGCGCCCACTCCTTCACCGCGGCAACCCACGCCGAAAGCAGCAACTCGTCTCCTTGCGTGCCGAAACGCGCATGCGCCGATTCCAACAACGCATCCAGCTTTGTCTCGGAGCACGTCCGGCTGATTTCCGCGTGCGACGGTTCGGCGGTAGTATTTGTCCCCAGTTGATCGGGCAAACGCGGTGCCGTCTGGCCGGACCAGAATGCGATCTCCCGCTCGCGAGCCGCCGTCGATTCCGCGGCCCGCTGCGCCAACGTCTCGTGCCACGCACGATAGGCATTGGTCGGCGCCGCCAGGGTGTTCTCTTTGCGTTGGACCCGCGCCGCGTAAGCCGCCCGCAGATCCTCTTCGATGATTCGCCACGAGACGCCGTCCACCACCGCGTGGTGCATCACGAAAACCACATAGTGCTCGTCGCCCCGTTGCACGCGCGCCGCCGCAGCCATCGGGCCGCTGACTGGATCCAACCCACTCGCCAGATCCGACAGCACTTCCGCCCATGATTGACCGCTCCCGAGCCCGATCTTCCGGTCCGGGACCGCCGCAGCGGCCAGCTCGACCACCTGCACCAGCTCATCGTCGGCGCCCCCCGCCCGCAACTGAACCGCAAACGCCGGATGCGCCTGCGCGAGATCTCGCAACGCCCGTTGCCAGGGTTCCGCCTCAAGCGCCCCCGGCAAACGCCACACGACCCCTTGCGCAAAGCGCGCCCGCGCTCCAACCGGAAAGGTGCGCCACCACCAGTGCTGCAGACCGCTTGCCGGAATCGACCCCGATGCGTCAAACGGCGCTTCCCTCCGCGTCACCGGTTCCATCGCTTCCGCGAGATCCGCCAACGTAGGCCGACGATAAACCGCCGGCATCGCCAAGGCCCACCCTTCGGCCCGCAACCGCGAGATCATCTGGATCGCGCGAATCGAGTCGCCTCCGAGCCCAAAGAAATTGCTCGTCGGTGCAAGTCGCGCCGTCGGCAACAAGGTCTGCACGATCTTGACCAGCGCCTGTTCCGGAGCCGTTGTCGGGCTCCATCCATCGGGCGCATCACGGTCCGACTGAGTTTCGACCGCGGTCGGCAAAGCCCGCCAATCCACCTTGCCATTCACCGTGAGCGGCAGCGCGTCGACCCGCCAGAGCCGCGACGGCACCATCGCGTCGGGGAGGCGTTGCCACAGAGCGGTCCGCACTTCGTCGACGGCGAGGCCCGCGTCCGCCGCGATGTATCCGACCAGCTGTGACACACCGCCGCTGCCGAGCACCCGCGCCACGGCGTCCCGCACTCCCGGCACCGCGCGCAGCGCCGCTTCGACTTCGCCCAGCTCAATGCGTAACCCGCGCAATTTCACCTGGTGATCCACGCGGCCCACGTAGTCGATCTCTCCGTCGCGCCAGCGTCCCACGTCACCCGTTCGGTAAAACCGTTCACCGTCAAATTGGGGCAGCGTCACGAAACGTTCTGCCGTCAACTCCGGCCGCAACCGATAGCCCCGCGCGAGCCCCGGACCGCCCAACCAAAGTTCACCCGCCACCCCGGGGGCACAGCGCTCGCCATGCCGATCGAGAATCAGCACCCGCGTGCCCGCCACCGGACCGCCGATCGTCACGCGCGTCGCGTCGGATCGCACATCCGACGCCGTCGAAATCACGCTGTTCTCCGTCGGCCCGTATTCGTTGATGAGCCGCGTCTGCGGGCACACCGTAAAATGCCGCCGCACCAGCTCCAGCGAGAGCGCCTCGCCCGCCACGCAGCACACCCGCATCCGCGACAAAGGCCGCGCCGCCACGTCCAGCAATGCGGTATAAAAACTCGGGGTCAGCAGAGCATTCGTCACGCCCGTGCCCGTCATCAAATCGCGCAGCGCCCCGAGATCGTGACGTTGCTCCGTCGTTGGCACCACCAGGGTAGCTCCCGCCGCCAAGGTGGACCAGATATCGATGATCGACGCGTCGAATACCGCCGCCGGCATCTGCAACGTGCAATCCGCCGCGGTCAGCCCGTAAAACTCCACCCGCCACCGCACCGAGCGCGTGATCGCATCGTGGGTAATCTCGACGCCCTTGGGTTTGCCGGTGCTCCCCGACGTAAACAACACGTAGGCAAGATCGTCCGCTTCGAGCGCCAGATCTGCGACCGGCGCCTCCGGGGCCGAGGCGTCCAAGTCCACCGGCCAAACCGGCAGGTCCGGCCACGCCGGTTGCCCGGCTTCCGCCAACACCAAGGACACCCCACACTCGCTCAGGACGTCCGCATTACGCTCGCCCGGTCCGTGGGGATCGAGTGGCACGTAGGCCAAACGCCGTCTCCACAAAGCCAGCACGGCCACCAAGAATTTGGGTTCCGTGCGATAGGCCACCGCCACCACGGCGCCCGGCGCCAGATTGGATTCATCCGCCAACCGTGCGGCCAGTGCCGACGCCTGCGTATCGAGTTCCCGATACGTCCAACTGCGATCAGCGAAACGCACCGCGATGGCCTCGCCCCGCGACTCCACCTGCGCCGACCACAACTGTCCCAAGGTGCCGCCGCCCAGATCCGGCATCGCATCGCGCTCTCCGGCCGACACCAGCGCGAGCTCAGCCGCGGGCAACATCGCCAGCTTCGCCGGCACGTCGGCGGCCCCGGCGCGCGCGAGCGCGCGCAACAGGTTCGCATAGTAAGTCCGCCAGCGCGCGATCGTCTCAGCGCTAAACAGCGAAGTCGCGTAATGGAAACGCACCCGCGCGATCCCGCCTTCCTCGATCACATCGAGGTTGAAGTCGAACATGCCCGAGCCTTCGAATTGATCGACGGTCTGAATCTGCAGATCCCGCGTCGCGAGCCGCCGCCGATCAGCATTCTCGTAAGAGAACATTACATCGAAGAGTCCGTTCCGGTCGGTCGGACTCGTGCGCGCCAGCTTCTCCATCACGCGGGACAGCGGCGCTTCCTGGTTCTCGTAAGCGTCGAGGCAGGTATCCCGCACACGCCGCAGCAGCTCCGCCACCGTCCCCGCGCCCTCGGTGTTCAAACGCAGGGCCAGGGTGTTCACGAACATGCCGACCACCGCGTCGTTTTCCGTCACTCCCCGACCCGCGACCGGCAACCCGACGACAAGGTCCGACTGCCCGGTGAGGCGCTCCAGCAACAGCGCAAAGCCCGTCATCAACACGATGTAAAACGAACACCCATGCGCCTTGGCCAACGCCCGCAATGCGGCGGTCTCGTCGCGGCCCAGTTCCAACAGTTGCATGTCTCCACGAAAATCGAACACGCGCGGGCGCGGATAATCCAACGGCAGGTCGAGCACCGGCAGGTCGCCCGCCAGCCGTTCCAGCCAATACGCCTCTTGCGGCGCCACACTCGCCGCAAACTCCGCTCCTTCGAGCTGGAACTGCGCCGTGCGATATTGTCGAGCGACCCGCGGCAGATTCACCCCATCATAAAGGGCGCAAAATTCACTCAACACGGTCTCCATCGAAAGTCCGTCCACCGCCAGGTGGTGGGCATCCAGCAACAACCACGAACGTCCCACGCCATCCTCGGCCCAGCCCACCCGCATCAGGGGCGGTTCTTCCAAATCAAAGGGGCGGATGAATGCGGCCAACGCCGTCTCCGGCGTGCGACCGTCAAGCGCCACGCGTTCCACCGCGAAGCGGGGTTCGTCGATGATTTCCTGCACCCACTCGCCGTCCATTTCCAGGAAGGCCGTGCGCAGGCTTTCATGCCTCACCACCACTTCCTGAAAAGCCTCCTGCATACGATCAAAGTCCGCCATCCCTTCCACGCGCCACACACCGCTGAGATGATACGGGGCTTCTCCGCCCTCGCGTTGGCAGAGCGCGAACAGTCGCCGTTGCACCGACGACATCGGCACGAAGCGCCGCAAGATGGTGGCGCTGCGCAACGGGAACCCGCCCGCCCGCATGGCCCGCACCGCGCTCTCCACCGCCGCCACAAACCGATCCGTATCGGCATCGGTATGCACCGTGGAAATACAACATGTCCGTTGCTCCCAAGTGTAGATGCCGGCCTCCAGCAACAGGTAGTGCAGCACCTCCATCTCGAAAGGCAGCTGCGGCGCCTCCAGGCGGAACTGCGAACCAAAATGGCCCGCGCGGATCGGCACCTCCTCGCGTTCAAAGAACCAGTTGAGCCGACGAATCATGCGGGTCGTGCGCCGGTTCACCGCCCAAGCCAGCGCATCGCCGTGGCGCGCCAGATGCGTGAGCGCCGCGCCGGCCGCCGCCAGGGCCAACGGATGCCGGTTGTGCGTGCCGCCCGTAAAAATCGTCTGCGGCTTGGGCATCGAATCATCGCCGAACTGCCACCAACCGCCATCGATCCAATCGAGATACTTGGCTTTGCCCGCGACCACCGCCAACGGCAGACCGCCGCCCACGATTTTCCCGTAGGTCACGATGTCCGCCTCGATCCCGAACCAAGCCTGCGCACCTCCCGGCAACACGCGGAAACCGTTGATCATTTCGTCAAAGATCAGGGGGATGCCGAGGTCCCGCGTGAGGCGGCGAAGCTTCCGCAGGAAGAGATGCGGTTGCAACCCGGGCCGTCGACTTTGCACCGGCTCCACCATCACCGCGGCCAACTCCGCGCCCATCGCCTCGATCTGCGCCAACGCCTCGGGACTGTTGTAGTCCAACACGACCACATCATCGACCATACCTTGCGGAATGCCGGGCGAAAGCGGTCGCGGACCATCCTCGGTGCCCACCACCAACACGTCGTTGTCGATGCCGTGGTAGGCGCCGGCAAATTGAACGATCTTCGTGCGACCCGTGGCGGCGCGCGCGAGCCGACGGGCCAGCGTCACGGCCTGCGTGCCCGTGATCGTAAACGAAACGCGTTCGACGCCGGTCATCGCCCGGATCTGCTGCGCCACCCGCGCCACCAAATCCGACTGCGGCCCCAGGCCCATCTGCCTGCCCGCCTGCTCCTGCACGGCCTTGACGATGTAGGGCGGCTGGTGGCCGAGATAATGCACGCCCATCCCAAGCGCGAAATCAACGTAGGCATTGCCGTCGAGGTCCCAGAGCTGCGCCCCATCCGAGCGGGTCACGACGGCCGGATACTTCAGCCCCTTCAGACTGAGCTTGAACTGCAGGCTGTGTTTCCAATCAGCGAGATCGCGCCGCGCCGCTTGAGTGAACTCCCGCGACTTGGCCGTCCGCCGTCCGACGCGTTCGACCAATGCCGCCACAAACTCCGCCTGCTCCACGGAGAGTCCCGGATGCGGCTCCAGTTCCAACCCCGCGAAATTAGCCCGCATCGTCGTGCCGGCCGCCGGGACGGGCCGCAGCGCCGATTTCGCCGGGACCACCTTCCGCGGCACGACCGGCATCGGAAGCGGAGACTCCGCCGGCGACGCATCCGGCCCCGGAACCCGCCGTCTCACTTCAACGGCTACGTTGTTCACGAGATGCGCGATCAAAGGCCCCACACGATGCAGATCGTCGTAAAATTGCTTCGCGGAAATCGACACGGCGAAGCGGCGCTCAAGCATCCGCCCCATCCGCACAAACATCAGGGAATCCAAGCCCATCTCGAGCAGGTTGGACTCGGCGGCCAAATCGGCCGGATCGAGCCCGCTCACTTCGCAAATGGTGTCATGGACGAACGAGGCTACAATCGTGACCGGATCGCGTCCATCCTCCGGCGCGACGGCCTCGACCGGATCGATCGGCTGCGCCGCCGCCGGCATCTCGACGGGCGTCTCGACGACGGTTTCCTCTTCGGCAAGAACACCGGGGGCCAGCGCATCGAGCCAATACCGTTTCCGTTGAAAGGCGTAATGCGGTGCGTCCACCTTTGCGAGGGCACGCCCGGATTGCACCGCCGACCAGTTCACCGCGCCGCCCTGCGCCCACCACCGGCCCAAACTCTCGCTTAATATCGCCCAGGCCTCCGTCCCGCGTTTCAACGAAGCCAACCAGCGCGCCTGCGAACCGCTCGCCGTCCGCGCCGTTTGGAAACAAAAATCCAACCCCATCAACGTCGGGTCCGGCCCCACTTCGACAATGAAATCCGGACGCTCGCCATGAAGCACGGTCATGCTCGCGCTGAACTGCACGGCTTCGCGCAAGTGCCGCACCCAATACTCCGCCGTCGCGACGTCCCCTGTCGCCCACGTGCCCGTCAGATTCGAGATAAACGGAACCGCCGGAACGCTGAGCGTGACCGATTCGACCAACGCCCGGAATGCCGGCAACACGGGTTCGGTCAATGGGGAGTGAAATGCGTGCGAGATCGGCACCGGTGTCACCCGAAACCCCGCTTCCTCCAACTCCGGGGCCAATGCCGCGATCGCCGCGGCGTCGCCGGACAACAACAGAATCCCCGGCCCGTTTTCCGCCGCGAGGGAGACCCGTTCCGCCCACGGGGCGAGCATGGGTTCCACCGCCGACCACTCGCCAAACACCGTGAGCATCCGCCCGGGCGCCGAATGCGCCTGCATGAGTTGACCGCGCCCGACCGTCAGCCGCACGCCGTCCTCCAATGAAAACACTCCAGCCGTGCATGCGGCCGCGTATTCACCGATGCTGTGCCCCAGCACCGCCGTCGGCTTGATCCCCCACGACTGCCACAGCGTCGCCAGCGCCATCTCCGTCGCGAAGATCAACACCTGCGTATGCCGGGTCTGGTTGATCGGATCGTCGCCGACTCCTGTCGCGCCGTCGAAAATCGAGTCCGTCGGAGTGGTCGTCACGTCCCCCGCATCCACGGGGAACACGACGCCGCGCAAGTCGGTCCCGAGCAGCGGTTCCGCGACCGCCAGACAGCGATCGATCACATCGCGATAAATCGCCGAGGTCTCATAAAGCTCGCGGCCCATTTGCCGGTATTGCGAGCCCTGCCCCGTGAAAACAAACGCCGCACGCGGCAAGGTCGAGCCCACCGCCGCGGCCACCGCCAGCCCGCGCGCCCGCCCCTTCTCCCGCCAACGCGCCAAGGCTTCCACCGCCTGCGTCGCCCCGTTCGCCCATATCCCCGCCCGATGCTCGAAGGCCGTGCGCCCCACCTGCGAGGTGTAGGCCAGATCCGCCCACGCGTCGGGTCGGCGGCTCAGCGTGGTTTCCCAGCGCGCCAACAACTCCGTCAACGCCTCAGGCGTGCGCGCACTGACGACCAGCGTTTCCCCCGTCCGTTGCGCATGCTCACGCACCGCCGGGGCCGGCGCCTCGCCCAATACGATATGCGCATTCGTCCCACTAAACCCAAAACCGCTCACGCCCGCGCGGCGTCCCCCCTCGCGACGCGGCCAAACCTGACGTTCCTTCACCACTTCCAGGCCCGTATCCGCCCAATCGATATGTCGGCTCGGCCGCGAAAAATTCCGCTGCGGCGCCCACTCCCCGTGCTGCAGCGCCAAGACGACTTTGCACAGACTCGCCATACCCGCCGCCGCCTCCAGATGCCCGAGATTCGCCTTCACCGAGCCGATGCGCAACGGCGCGCCCCGCCCGGCTTCCGCTTCCGCGAAAACCGCGCCCAATGCGCCCAGCTCGATCGGGTCGCCCAAGGGGGTCGCGGTGCCGTGCGCCTCGACATAATCGATCGCCGCCGGCTCCAACCGGGCCTGCGCCAGTGCGCGTCGAATCACCCGCTGCTGCGAAGGCCCGCTGGGCACGGTCAATCCGCTGCTGCCGCCGTCCTGATTCACCGCCGAACCGTGGACCACCGCCAGGATGCGATCCCCCGCCTCTTGCGCCGCGGATAAAGGTTTGAGCAGTAACATGCCCGCACCTTCGCCTCGCGTATAGCCGTGGGCCGCATCGTCAAACGGGCAGCAGACACCGTCCTTCGCGAGCAACCCGGACTTGGAAAAGTTGATCGACATCGCCGGCGACAGGATCAGCGAGACACCGCCGACAAACGCCGCACGGCACTCTCCGCGACGCAGGCTTTCACAC
>CAXBDS010000148.1:0-12861 GCA_963974355.1 uncultured Opitutaceae bacterium | reverse complement strand
TCTGCGCGGGATTCAGGGGGAAGGCCGGCGCGCCGTTTTGCTGACCGAACGTGAGGCGGAGCGTTTTGGTTTCGCCCGGGCCGACCTGGATATTTTCGGTGTTCCAGGGTTCCGTTTTCCAGTGGCCGGGATTGTCGACGCGCATGAACACGGTGACCTTGTGAGCGTTCGGGTTGGTGACGCTGATCTCGGTCGCACCGAAGGCGGAGAGATTCCAACCGCCGGAAGGCATGGGAAACTGGATGTTGGGGTAGTTCGCCCCGGCTTGGAAAGTCACCTTGATTTTGCCGCCCTCGATCACGGCCGAGGAGTCGGCATAGTTGAAGCCGGCGAGACCGTTTTTCGGGAGATCAAGCAACTCGCCGCTGATGGCGGGCGAGAAGGTGGCGTCGTTGCCGGCGGGGGTGGTGGCGGCGGCCGTGGTGGTCACCGGCGCCGGGGAGGGAGGGGCGGCGGCGGTGCCGTTGCCGGAAGGAACCAGTTCGCGCACGAGGATGGCGGCGTCGGCCTTCGGGTTCGCGACGAAGAGTTTGATGTTGTTGATGCGGGAGGCGTCCAGGGCGTATCCGGGATTGCCATACGACTGTCCGAAGACGACCTTGACGGTCTTGGTCTCGCCCGGGCTGATCCAGCTGTTGCTGGTGTTCCACGGCGACTTCCGCCAGTCGCCGGGGTTATCGGCGCGCAGGTTGACGTTGAGGCGCGAGGCGCCGACGTTGGTGACTTCGGCTTGGATGCCGGTGTAGCCCGAGAGGTTGAGCTGGCCGCCGGCCAATGGGATGTCGATGCCGGGGTAGTCTCCGCCGTTGGGGAAGGCAATCTTCAGGGCGGGGGAACCGGTGGACGTATCCAGCGAAAGGACGGGGTCCTTTTCGGTTTTGATCGAACCGAGGTTGCCCGCCGTGGGCACGAAAATGGGACCGCCGCCGCCGCTGGTGGCCGGCGCAACGTTGGCGGGGGCGCCGGTTGGGCTGGGCGCGAGGGCGGCGAACGGATCAACGGCCAACGGGGCCGAAGGCGCGGCGGCGACGGGAGCACCGGTGCCAAAGCCGCGGATGGTCTTGATGAGAAGCACGCCACCTCCGGATGGTTTATCGGCGAAGATCTTGGCGGCGGTGACGTCGGCCGGATTCAGGGCGTAGCCGGAGCGACCAAAGGACTGGCCGAAAGTGACTTTGAGGAGTTTCACGTCGCCGGGCGCCAGCCAGACATTGTTGGTGTTCCAAGGCGACTTCCGCCAGTCGCCGGAGTTATCGACCCGCAGGCCAAGGTTGATTTTGGTGGAGCCGATATTGGCGACTTCGACCTCGAGGCCGGCGTAGGCGGAGAGGTCCCAGCCGCCGGGGGGCACGGGAATATTGAAACCGGGATAACCGTTGCTGGCCGGCACATCGACGCGGAGCACCTTGGAGGTGCCGGCGGTGGTGAACGAGACGGCGGCATCCTTCTCGGTCTCGAAGGCGGCGAGGTCGGCCGTCTCCGGATTCATGACGACGGGCGTGGCGGGGGGCGTGCCGGCAAACACCGGCAGGGTGAGGGTCGCGAGCAGGGAGAGCAGGCGCCGGTTTAGCGTTGAGGTAAGCTTAAGCATGGGGGGATGAAAATCAGGCGGTCGTGAACGGGGAAACGGATTGAGGGCGACGGGATGCTTCGGTCGAAACCTGAGGGGCTTCGTGCAGCGAGGCGCCGTTGGATCGAATCACGTCGCGATACCAGTAGGCGGAATCTTTGAGGGTGCGGACTTGGGTTTCGTAGTCGACATGGATGAGGCCGAAGCGGTGCTTGTAACCTTCGGCCCACTCAAAGTTGTCCATGATCGACCAGTGGAAGTAGCCGCGCACGTCGATGCCTTCCTGAATCGCCCGTTCGAGTCCGCGGAGGTAGCGTTGCAGAAAGTCGATGCGTTGCGTGTCATGCACCCGGCCGTCGAGCGCCACCCAATCGGGCATCGTGAGGCCGTTTTCGGTGATGACCACGGGCAGCTTGTAACGCTCGGCGAGGAACTTGCTGCCCCAGTAAAGGGCGTCGTCGGTGCGCTTCCAAAGGAAGTGTGTATGAGGGAAGCCGATACCAACATCCGCCACCTGCACCTCGCCATCGGGGCCGGCCTGGGTAGGCGTGGCGTGGTAGATGTTGCAGCCGTAGAAATCGAGCGGCTGTTTGATGATGTCGAAGTCGGAATCCTTAAAGCGGGGGGCGTTCTTGCCGTAGGATCGCAGTCCCTGTTCGGGATAGGAGCCGAGCACGGGAGCGTCTCCCCACCAACGGTTGTTCCAGCAATGCTCGCCCCAGACGTCGTCCATGCCGGCGTAGGCGGCGGCCACATCGGCGGGTGAATCGGTCACGGGATAGTGGACTGAACCGACCGGCGCCCAGCCGATGATCGGCGTGGTTTTGGCGCGGGCCCGAATCGTCTGCACGGCGCGACCGTGGGCGAGCAGGGCATGGTGTCCGGCTTGGAGCACCTCCCCGAGGCCGAGCTTGAGGCCGGGGGCGTGTTCACCGTGGAGATGGCCGAGGCCGATGAAGCACTGGGGTTCGTTGAGCGTGATCCAGTGGCTGACGCGGTCGGAAAGCCGGTCAATCACGACGGCCGTATAGTCGGCGAACCAGTGGGCACTGTCGGGATTGAGCCAGCCGCCCCGCATGAACAAGTCGTAGGGAAAGTCCCAGTGGAACAGCGTAACCCATGGTTGGATACCGGCGGCGAGGAGCTCATCGACCAAGCGGTCGTAGAAACCGAGGCCGGCTTCGTTCACCTTGCCGCGGCCGGTGGGCATCACCCGGGGCCACGACACCGAAAGACGATAGGCCTGGAGTTGGATATCCGACATCAGCGCCACGTCGGAGGCGAATCGGTGGTAGTGGTCGCACGCGACGTCGCCATTGTGGCTTTCCCACACGCGACCTTTTTGGTGGGCGTGCATATCCCAGACGGATGGCCCTTTGCCGTCGGCCTGCCAGGCTCCCTCGATTTGATAGGACGCCGCAGCGGCGCCCCAAGTGAAGTTGGACGGAAACGAAGATGTCATCGAAAAGTTTGGATGGGGACGGGGTGAATCCTGCCGGGGAACGGACTCGAGGGTGGGGCATCATATCATCTTTGGTTGAGACGGCGTTAGGCGTCTGCTGACGGAAGGTGTGTCATTGTCTGATGTGTTCTATGCCGCAGTTCGGGGTGGATTTCCTCGCCAACGGTCGGGAATTGACCTTTGATGGGTGAATCCCCCTTGCCGCGGCTGCGGCTGATTTAGCCTTACCCATTACCCTGCATGAGTTTTCCTGCCCATTTTCAGTGGGGCGCCGTCGCCTCCGCCTATCAGATCGAGGGAGCCTGGCAGGCCGACGGCAAAGGCCTGTCGGTTTGGGACACGTTTACGCACCGTCGCGGGCATGTTTCAGACGAACAAACGGGGCAGGTGGCGTGCGATCATTACAACCGGGTCAGCGAGGACGTGGCGTTGATGGCGCACATGGGCCTCACGGCTTACCGATTTTCGGTTTCGTGGTCGCGGGTGATGCCGCATGGCACCGGGGCAATCAACGAGGCGGGACTCGCTTTCTATGATCGTTTGGTCGACGAGATGTTGGCGGCGGGGGTGCAGCCGTGGGTGACGTTGTTTCACTGGGATTTCCCGTATCCGTTGTTTTTACGGGGCGGCTGGTTGAATCCGGAAAGTCCGTCATGGTTCGCCAAATACACGACCGCGGTCGTGGACCGTCTGTCGGACCGCGTGAGCCACTGGATCACGCTCAATGAGCCCCAATGCTTTATCGGCTTGGGGCACGCGAGCGGTGAACACGCGCCGGGGCTGCGGCTGGACTTGCCGGAAGTCCTGCTGGCGGGGCATCACGCGCTGCTGGCGCACGGGCGGGCAGTGGAGGTGATTCGAAACCGGGCGAAAAAAACGCCGATCGTTGGCTGGTCGCCGGCGGGCACGATCTATTACCCGTTAACGGAATCCCCCGAGGATATTTCGGCGGCGCGACAGGCGACCCATTCGGTGTGGCCCGACGGGGTTTGGAATAACCGCTGGTGGGGAGACCCGGTGGTCTTCGGGCGGTATCCCGAAGAAGGGCTGCGTGTTTACGGCGAGGCGGCGCCGCACGCGACCAAGGCGGAGATGAAATTGATCCAGCAGCCGATTGATTTTTACGGCTGCAACATTTTCCAAGGTGAAGCGATCAAGTCGGGCGCGGGCGGGGCGCCGGAGTTGGCTCCATTGCCTGCCGGGCATCCGCGCACGCTCTACCTATGGAACCAGACGCCGGAGGCGCTTTACTGGGGCCCGAAGTTCTTGTCGGAGCTCTATAAACTGCCGATCGTCATCACCGAGAATGGCATGTCGAACAACGATGCCGTGGGGCACGACGGACGTGTCCAGGATCAAGCGCGCGTGGAGTTCATGATCAGTTACCTCCTGCAGCTGAGGCGGGCGCTGGAGGAAGGGATCGATGTGCGCGGCTATTTCGTGTGGTCGCTGATGGATAACTTCGAGTGGCAGGAGGGCTACAAGCATCGTTTCGGTTTGATCCACGTCGATTTCACCACTCAGCAGCGCCGGTTGAAGGATTCCGCGCTGTGGTATCGCGATCTGATCGCTTCGAACGGCGCTGAGCTTGAAAAATATTTGCCGGCATCGGGTGCACCCAAGCCCTATGTCATTCAAGAAACGCTGCGCTATGTGGCGGCAAATCTGGGGCAGCCCTTCAATATCAAGGACATTGCCGGGCACTTACGCTGTCATCCGGATTTCTTGAGCCGGAAGTTCAAGCAGCATATGGAGGTCGATCTGAGTTTGCATATTCGGCGGGCCCGGATTGCGCGGGCGCGCGAGTTGTTAAAAGAGCCGGACGCGCTCATTGATGACGTGGCGGAGAGGTCGGGATTCTCCGACCGGATCCATTTTACCAAAGTTTTCCGGAAGATCGTGGGGCAAACTCCGGGGCAGTTTCAGCGTCAAAACCGGGCGGTGGGGATTTCGCCCACGCTCATGTCGACGACGCCGTTTTCGTCGCGAAATCCCCGCTCTGCCGCATCCTAGCCGGCGTGGTGGCCGGGGGGGGGAGGCCGATCGAGATGGGGTGGTAGGGCGGATCAGCGGCGCCTACGCTTGGCGGCGGCGAGGGTCAGCACGCTCAGGCCGCCGAGGAGCGCGGCCGTCGATGGCTCGGGAATCGCCGATGCGGGGGTGATCGTGAAATTGTCCACCGAGGTCGTGACGTTGTTACCGCCCGCGCCCAAGCGGAGCGCGACCGCAGTGCCGCCGAGGGTTGCGCTCGAGTCGGTGACCGAGGCGAACGTGCCGACGATGCTCGAGTTGGACGAATCCAGGATCGATCCGGCGAAAATGATGCTCGTGCTGGAAGAGACGGTGACGTCGAGATTGAGCGTGTAGAACGAGGAGGAATTAAAGGTGACTGAGTTTAGCGCTGCCGCATTAAGGGTCTGGGTCGATCCGACTTGGACGCCCACGGTGGAGCCATTGGTCGTCGCGCCTTCGAAAAGCCGAAAATCGGCTGAGCTCACACCGCCGGTGGTATTGAGGCGAAACACGGCCAGATAACCGGCCCCGCCGCTGATGTTCGTTAGAAAACTGACGCTCGTGCCGCCCAGCGAGGAGGGCATGACATCGAAGTTGGCATCGATTTTCAGCGAAAAATTGTCCGTGTTTTGCGCAGTCACGGGGCTGTTGTAAACCGTGATACCTGAGATAGAGCCGTTCGATGTCGTGGTTTCCAGGATACCACCCACCACGGTCATATTGTTGGCATTGGAGGTTTCCGTGAAATTGTCGGCATACTGGCTTCCGGAAAAATCGAGGATCGTGACGGCGGCGTGCGACCGCGAAGTGCCTAAGCAGGCGACCAGAAGTGAAGTGGCGACTAAAGACGGGAGGGTAAGTTTTGAAATCATGGGGGGAGGGGCTGTTTTCCGGGACGTTATCACGACCGGACTCGGGGTGGTTAATGTAGATCTGACATGTGGCTTGTCATTTGCCGATCGAATGGAGGTTCATTGGAGGTTTCAGGGCTGGGCGTTTCACCCGTTGGCGGGGTGATGGGATCGCGCCGTATTTCAGACAAACGCGCCTTGCCGGCGGAGCGTTTCACGCAGTTGAGTGGCGTCCACCCCGCGGGTAGTGTGGTGGCCTTGTCGAACGGCGAGGGCGGCGGCGGTGCCGGCGCCTTGGCCGATCGCCATGACCTGCGGGGTTATGCGGACGGCGGCGTGGGCCTCATGGGTGGTGTCAATGCAACGAGAGGCCACGAGCAGGTTGTCGATGCCTTGAGCGCACAGGCTGCGGTAGGGGATCTCATACCACCGACCCTCGGGCGGATGGCGGCGCTCGGTGCCTTCGCCGGTGGGGCTGTGAATATCGATGAACCAGTTGCCCCGGGCGATGCAGTCAGCCGCGGGCGGAACGTCCAAAATATCGGTCGCGGACATCGTGTAATCGCAGCGCACCCGGCGGGTTTCTCGCACCCCGATGTGAGGCGGTGTTTCGGCGACCACCGCCTGCTCGAATCCCGGAATGTGCCTCCGCATGAAGCTGGCGACTTCGAAGACCTGACGGCGACCTTCGATCATCGCGTCGGTCACATCGCGCAATTTGGTGCCGTCCTTGTGGACGATGCGCGTCGTGTTGAAGTTCCACTCCCCGGCGCGGGGGTTGCGGCCCACCAGCACGTCTTCGCGAGGCACGGTGATTTCACCGCGCGTTTTGGCGGCCTGCCAGGCGTTGGTGAGATTGTAGTCTGTTTTACGATACGCCTCGGCGGCGGCATCATCCACACCGCTCATTTTGAAAATCATCGTCATCGGCTGAACCGCGCCGTCCTCCGCGCGGCCGATCTCCACCGGGACGCCCGCCAAGGCGCTGATGTCGCCGTCTCCGGAGGAGTCGATGACGACCTTGGCGCGAATCACTTGGCGACCTTCCTTCGACTCAATAATCACCCCGGAAATTCGAGCGCCCTCACGAATCACGGCGACGGCATGGGCGAAAAAATACGGCGTTACCCCGGCCTTGATGACCAATCGATCCAACACGACCTTGGCCGCTTCGCTGTCGTAGGTGCCACCGCCGCCGTAGTTGTCGCCCCAAGGGTTCCAACCACCAGCTTTGGTCCATTGGTCGACCACCTCCTGAAAGATGCCTTTCACGAAAGGGAACGGCATGATCGCGCTGAGCAGGCCGGCCGTCCATGTGCCGCCGAAGCTCCCGAAACGTTCCACCAGGATGGTCTTGGCGCCATTGCGGGCGGCGGCGACGGCCGCACCGATTCCGCCGGGACCGCCGCCGATTACGAGCACATCGGCTTCGGCGATCACGGGGAGTTCACGACTGGGTTCCGTATAGGTATCGGTCGGTCGGGGCATGGTGAAAGCCTGTGCCTCCCGCTCCGGGCAGACAACGAAGAGGGCATTCAATTCTCGTTATAAAACTTATATTATTACACCATATCCGCTTTGGTTTAGTGCTATCCGGTGGTCCGCTGATATGGGCCTAGGGCGCGGCGGGTCGGGCTTGCGTGAAGGGGTTTTTAGTTATGGATTTCGCCCATGCCGGCATTTTCAAGTCAGGGGCCGTTGCTTGATTTCCAAGCGCTGCGTCCGCGGTTGATCTGGGCACACCACCGGGCGGTGGAGGAGCGCTTCCGTGAGATTTTTGCCCTGAGCAGTGCGAGCGAAACGGTGGCGTGGTATCTGGAGCGGGGTGCGGTGGAGGTGAGGCATCCCGGTGAGATGGCCCGGGCTCGGGCGGGCGAATGGATTTTCCTGCGGGGAGAGGATGGCCATCAGCGTTTTACGGCGGGATCGCGCGTGATCTCTTTGCGCTTCCAACTGGTGTTTCGTGGCGGGCAACCGCTGTTCCCGCGACCGCGGAATCGGGTTTTCGGCGGTGCCGAGGCGCGTGCTTTGGCGACGGTTGCCCGTCGGCTCGTCGCGGCCTTTCGCCGCGTGGGCACGGTCGGCGCCTTGTCTGGCGCACGGGAGCAATTGGGACTTGTGGAGAACCTTCGGATTGAGGAGTCGTTCATGGCCTGGTTAGCGGCCTATACCGAAGCGATGCTGAGATTGGACGAGGCACCGACGGTGCCGGTCAATCGCGATGGCCGGGTGGCGAAGGCGTTGCGATTGATCGAGGATCATCCGCCCCGGGAGAAGTTTTCCGAAGGCGAGATCGCGCGTCAGTGTGGGCTGAGCGTCAACCAACTGGGGCGGTTGTTCCGGACGGAGCTGCAGCTGTCGCCGTTTCAATATTACGACAAATGTCGGCTGGACTCCGCGCGTTTCTTGTTGGCGGAGAGCGCGATGGCGGTGAAGGAAATGGCCTTTGAACTGGGGTTCAGTTCTCCGCCGCATTTTTCCACGTGGTTCAGTCAACAGATGGGAACGTCGCCGCGGATGTGGCGGGATAACCTGCCTTCCGTCCGTTAAGGTCCGACTCGGTATCCGAGTTTCTAAAATGGTGCCCAGAGTCGGGGTCGAACCGACACGACCGTAAGGTCACAAGATTTTGAGTCTAGCGCGTCTGCCAATTCCGCCATCCGGGCTTCGGAGAGGAAGGGGAAACGTAGGGAGCCGGGCGGGCGTGTAAATGCTATTTTCCACCACCGGCCAAAACATGTTGGCAGGGGGTTTCTTCCGTGAAGGCGGTGGCATTGCGCAGGGTCGTATCGGCGATGGCGGTCAGGGCTTCGGCGGTAAAAAAACCCTGATGTCCGGTGACAATGACGTTGGGCATCGAGAGGAGGCGGGCGAGCGTGGCATCCGCCATGGGCTGGCTGGAGCGATCTTCGTAGAAGAGTTCGGCTTCGTCTTCGTAGACATCGATGCCGAGGTAACCGAGCTGGCCGGAGAGCAGTGCTTCGAGGACGGCGGGGGTATCGACCAGTCCGCCGCGGGAGGTATTGATGAGCATGGCGCCTTTTTTCATGGCGCCGAGGGTGTGCGCGTTGATGAGGTGACGGGTCGAATCCACGAGCGGGCAGTGCAGCGTGACGATCTCGGCATCATGGAGGGTTGAGGCGAGGTCGCCGAAAACGAAACCGGCGGCGCGTGCTTCTTCGGAGGCATAGGGGTCGAAGGCTTTCACGCGGCAGCCGAAGCCTTGGAGGATCTTACCGACGAGGAGGCCGATGCGGCCGGTGCCGATGAGGGCGACGGTTTTGTTGTGGAGGTCGAAACCGAGCAGGCCGTCGATGGCGAAGTTGTGCTCGCGCACGCGTTGATAGGCGGAGGGAATGTGGCGGTTGAGGGCCAGAATGAGGGCCAGCGAATGCTCGGCGACGGCATACGGTGAGTAAGCGGGCACGTGCGTGACGGTGAGGCCGAGGCGTCGGGCGGCGTCGAGATCGACGTGGTTGTAGCCGCCGGAGCGGAGCAACACGAGGCGCACGCCGGCGTCGTGGAGAAGGGCCAGCGCATCGGCGCCGAGCTCGTCGTTGACGAACGCACAAACGGCGGCCGATCCCCGCGCCAGGGGGGCGGTGCGTGCCGTGAGCCGGGGTTCCAGATAGAGCAGGTCGTGTTGTCCGGCGGGATTGGCGGCGTCGAGGAAGCGTCGGTCGTAAGGTTTCGTGCTGAAGACGGCGATTTTCATGATAAGGACGCGGGGGACGATGTTCCGGATTGTGGGGGGACGCGGGATAGCCTACAAAGGCGGCTGCAATGTTGAACACTGAAACTCCGGCCAAACGTTCAAAGGCGATCGTGACGCAAATGAAGGCGTCGCAGATCTACCGTGACTACGAAGAGGCGTTTCGTGACACGACGGGACTGCCGCTGAACCTGCGGCCGATCGAGGCCTTCGATCTGCCGCATCATAGCGATCCGAACGAGAATCCGTTTTGCGCGTTGATGGCCTCGACGAACCAGACGTGCGCGGCGTGTCTGCAGCTGCAAAAGAAGGTCGAGGAAGAGGCCGGCATGGAGCCGAAGACGCTCAAGTGTTTCGCGGGCCTGTGTGATTCGGCGGTGCCGATCCGCGTGGGGGATGACCTCGTGGCGTTTCTTCAAACCGGACAAGTATTGCTGCACGCGCCGACGAAGGCGGAATTCGCGAAGACCACGCGGCAGTTGCTGAACTTTGGCACGAAGACCGATTTGAAGCGATTGGAGGAGGCCTGGTTTCAGTCGCGCGTGATCTCGAAGAAGCAGTATGAGTCCATCCTTCGTTTGCTCACCATTTTCGCGCAGCACCTTTCGTCGTTGAGCAATCAATTGATGGTGCAGCAAGAGCATCAGGAATCTCCGGCGATCACGCGCGCCCGGATCTTTATCGCCGATCGTTTTGCCGACGAACTTTCGCTCGATGACGTGGCCGGCGCGGTGAACATGAGTGCGTTTTACTTCTGCAAGATGTTCAAGAAGGCGACGGGGATGACGTTCACCGATTACTTGGCCCGGATCCGAATCGAGAAGGTGAAGAATCTCCTGCTCAACCCGCACAAACGTGTGAGCGAGGCGGCGTTCGAGGCCGGGTTCCAGTCGTTGTCTCAATTTAATCGCGTCTTCCGCAAGATCGCCGGCGAAGCGCCTTCGGTCTATCGGGACCGCCTGCATCAGTGAGCGACCGGGCGGCTGCTGGGGTTCGCGGCGGACGCAGAGGCCGGCGTGGAGGCGGCGGTATTTCGCCGCTGACAAACCGCGCAAAACGATTCGATCTCGCCGTGGGCCAGCCGCGCCAGTGCAAGCTTCAACTCATGCAGCCCCGTTTCCCGCACGATTGGGGTGAGTTCCGCGAGACTGCGGGTGTTGACAAATAGCGTCTCAACCAGCGCGCGCTCGGCCGTTGCGAAGTAGCGGAGCAAGGGGTTGTAGCCGCAGGGGCAGACCGGCGGGCTGAGCGAACTATCCGGCCGTCGTCGCAACCGTGGCCGGCGGAGCTCGGTGGCAAGGTGATCGAGGGTCCAGGGCATGAGGTGGACGAGCGTGTCAGGATTGGCGAGCGGGCTGCTCGCTGGCTCGGCGCGCAGGAGAACATCCCAACGCGTGCAGATGGCGGCGCGGTGAGTCTGCAAGGTTTGCAGGAAGTTCTCGTGCATCCGGCCATCGTGCGGGAAAAGGCTGCGATTGACTCGGCGGGCCTTGGCCAAGCGTGTGCAGTTTTTGTCCGGGGCGGGGATGGGGACCCGCCGAATAGCAATAAATGCACATCCGTCGCCAAGCTGCGCGGAGCCGCTTTGGCGCGATCAGCGTAGGGTGCCGGCACGTTCAATCCCGTGCTTATGGCCGTCATTCCACTCACCCTCACGATCAGTCTCTGCCTCGTATTCACTTTTGTGATCTTTTTTCTGCGCGAGCAGGCGAGGCCACGATTCGGCTCGGCCGAGAGTGAAGCCCTTCTGCCGCTGGCGGAAGAAACCGGCCGCGCGGTGGGGAGCGTTCCCCATTCGCCGAGGCCCCCCCGCGTCCCGCAGGCGGTTTCGCAAGAAATGCGCAGGCCGGCGCGGCGCGTGGCCGACCGCAAGGAATCTCACCGCTGCGGCTGCCGCACGGGTGAGCGCCCGCCATGTGCGGGTTGCCTGAACCACCGCGCCGCGATCTGAGGCGACCTCTCTTTCTACGCCACGTCCGTCCCATCATCGCCATGCCCGCTCGTAAGATTTCGATCGAATACAACGACAAGATCGTCCGTCAGTTCATGCTCGCCTCCGTTTTTTGGGGCGCCGTCGGCATGCTCGTCGGCGTGCTGATCGCGTCGCAGCTGAATTTCTTCCAGCTCAACTTTAAGACGTCGTTTCTGACTTTTGGCCGGTTGCGGCCGCTGCACACGAACGCGGTGATCTTTGCGCTCGTGGGTAACATGATGTTTGCCGGCGTCTACTACTCGACGCAGCGACTGGTGAAAGCGCGGCTGGCGAGCGGCTTCCTTTCGTCGCTCCATTTCTGGGGGTGGCAAGCCATCATCGCGGGCGCGGCGGTCACGCTGCCGCTGGGGCTGACTCGCGGCAAGGAATACGCGGAACTCATCTGGCCGCTGAACCTTGCCGTCGCGCTGATCTGGGTCGTCTTTGCGGTGAACTTTTTTTGGACCCTGGCGCGCCGCCACGAGAAGGCGCTCTACGTGGCGATTTGGTTCTACATCGCGACGATCATCACGGTGGCGATGCTCTACATCGTTAATCACCTTTCGATTCCGACGAGCCTCACGCACAGCTACGGTCTGTTCGCCGGCGTGCAGGATGGACTCGTGCAATGGTGGTATGGGCACAACGCCGTCGCCTTCTTCCTCACGACGCCGATCCTCGGCATCATGTATTACTTCCTGCCGAAGGCGGCGGGACGACCGGTCTACAGCTACAAGCTCTCGGTCATCCACTTTTGGTCGCTCGTCTTCGTCTATATCTGGGCCGGCCCGCACCACTTGTTGAATACAGCGCTGCCCAATTGGCTGCAGATGCTCGGGATGACCTTTTCGCTCATGCTGTGGGCGCCGTCCTGGGGCGGCATGCTCAATGGCCTGCTGACCCTGCGCGGCGCGTGGGGTAAACTGCGGACCGATCCCGTGATCAAGTTCTTCGCGGCTGGCGTGACGTTTTACGGCATGGCGACCTTTGAGGGGCCGCTGCTTTCAATCAAGTCGGTCAACGCACTTGGTCACTACTCCGATTGGATCATCGGCCACGTGCACGCCGGTGCGCTCGGCTGGAACGGTTTCATGGCGGCGGGCATGTTTTACTGGCTGGCGCCGCGCCTCTGGAGCAAGCCGCTGCACTCGATCGCGCTGGCCAACCTGCACTTCTGGTTGGGGCTCGTCGGCATCCTGCTCTACGTCTCCGCGATGTGGACCTCGGGCATCACCCAGGGACTCATGCTGAACGCGACCACCGAGGGCGGCACGCTGCTGG
>CAXBDS010000147.1:0-13205 GCA_963974355.1 uncultured Opitutaceae bacterium | reverse complement strand
ACGACGAGTTGTTGCGGATCGCCGCCTGGGCGGAAACGACGACGGAAGGGCTCCGCCACGAACTCAATCCCGCCCCGTCCTACGACGTATGGGAGATGGTCAGCGCCGACTCCTCCGGTTGCGCCCGCAAATACTGCGACTGCGACCGCTGCTTTTATCAACGCGCCCGCGCCCGCCTGCGCGCCGCTCAGGTCGTGGTGGTCAATCATTCGCTGCTCTTCGCGCACATCGCCGCCGGCGCTGGCGATCGCGGGGGCGGACGCGGCGTCCTGCTGCCCGACGACTTTGTGGTCCTCGACGAAGGCCACACCATCCCCGAGGTCGCGACCGATCACAGCGGCCTGCGCCTCAGCAGCTACGGCACCGACCGGATGCTGAAGTATCTTTACAACCCCAAAACGAAACGGGGCTTGCTCCGCAAACACGGCGACGCCCGGGATTGTCAGCTCGTCGTCGACGCGCTCGACGCTTCACACCTGTTTTTTTCCTTCCTCGCCGAACGCCTGCTCCACCAACAAGCCATCGTGCGCGTCCGCGAACCAGGCGTCTCCGACCCGCTGCTCGACGAGCCGCTCGCCTCGCTTCACCAGGCCGTGCGCAAGCGCGCCGACCGCTTCGACGACGGCCGCGAACGCGACGAACTCCTCGAACAAGCCCAGCGCATCAAAACCTACCAAGCTGGCGTGCGCCAGTTTCTCTCCCTCGCCGAGCCCGACAAGATCGTCTATTGGCTCGAACGCAGCGGACGCCGTCAGACGATCACCTCCCTCCGCACCGCGCCGATCGACATCGCGCCCTTTATTCGCGAGCAACTGCTGGAATGTGACACCAGCGTGATCTTCACCAGCGCGACATTGGCCATGGGAGGGAGGATCGAACCGTTTCAACAACGCATCGGCGCCCAAGCTGTGCGCGCCGCCGTCGAGCACTCACCCTTCGATTTCGCCCGCAACATGCGCGTCTTCGTCGCGACCGACGTGCCCCTTCCCTCCCGCGAACACGCCCGGCTCGCCCTCGACGTCCTGACGGACTACATCGACTTCTGCACGCGCCGGACCCGCGGCGGCACGCTCGTTCTTTTTACGAGCTACCACGACATGCGGCAGGTGGCCGCGACGATGGAGCCGATCTACCAAGGCGCGAACCGACCGTTCTTCATGCAAGGACGGGACTATTCGCGCACCGAGCTCGCCCGCCAACTGCGCTCGGCGGGCGATGGCATTCTCTTCGGGACGGATAGCTTTTGGACCGGGATCGATGTGCCCGGCGACGCCCTGTCGCAAGTGATTGTCACGCGCCTGCCCTTTGAGGTGCCCACCCATCCGGTTCTTGAAGCCCGCACCGAATGGGTGCGCGAACGCGGCGGCAACCCTTTCCAAGAGATCACGCTGCCGGACGCCCTGATCAAATTCCGCCAAGGCATCGGACGCCTGATCCGGACCGGCAAGGATCGCGGAGTGATCACCTTGCTCGATTCCCGCGTGGTGCAAAAATCCTACGGACGCCTGTTTCTGGAGTGCCTGCCCAATCCTCGTTTCGTGCGCATGAATCAAACCAATCGCGTCACGCAATTTCAGCCTTTCGTTTAGCCGCGACTTGCCGAACCTCGCGGACCTGAATCAGCATAACACTCCGATGGTCGGTAAGTCCGACCCTTCGGCCTCCGTCATGAAGCTTACCTCCGCCGCCCTCACCGACATTGGACGCGTGCGCCGCCAAAACGAAGATCGCTTTCTCAAGAACGATGATCTGCGTCTCTTTGGTGTCGCCGATGGCGTGGGCGGGCTGCCCGGCGGTGCCGAAGCCGCGAAACTGACGGTCGAGACGCTGCAGGCCGCGATCGCCGACAAATTCCCCGCCAACGATACCGCACTGATCCGCGTCGTGCGCGAGGTGAATAACCGCGTCGCCGAGCTCGGGCAACTGCTCAGTCCGGGGCTCGGCATCGGGACGACGCTCACGGTCGGCCTCATCCATCAAGACATCCTCCGGATCGCCCACGTCGGTGACTCCCGCTGCTACCTCTGGCGGGAGGGCACGCTCCACCAGGTGACTGAAGACCATTCCGTTGAAAACGAAGCCCGCGCCCGGAGGGCTCGTGGAGAAATTGTCGACGTGCCGATGCAGCACCGCAACGCGCTCACGCGGTGCATCGGCCAGCCCTACGACCCCGAAGTCGATGTCGTGACAATTCCACTACAAGCCGGGGACCGGATTCTCTTCGCGAGCGACGGCATCACCCGCGTGCTCGATGACCCCCAGCTCGCCGTCATGCTGGCGCCGCCGACGCCCCCGCAACGTTGCCTCGAAGAGATCGTGCACCTGACGAACGACGAGGGCGGCCCGGATAATGCCACCGCTGTCCTCATCGTCGTCGACGAACTGGACTAGCCTGCCCCCGCCCCATGAGTCGCGTCGCCCGTTTTCAAGGGCTCGTTGCCCAAGACCCGGCCAACAAGCTCTTCCGCTTCAGTCTCGCCCAAGCGCTCGAGGCCACCGGCGATCCGTCCGCGGAAAACCACTATCGCCAATGCGTTGACGCCCAAGCCGACTGGATGATGCCCCGCATCTTGCTGGGCAAATGGCTCATCGCCGCCGGCCGTCCGGTCGAAGCCCGGCCCATCCTGCAAAACGCGCTCGACCTCGCCATTGCCCAAGACCACGACGATCCGGCCGCCGAGTTGCGTCAGCTCCTCGCCGACCTCGCCTAGGCTCTCTCGTTCCGCAAGGGGCAGCCATCTGCCGCCCGTTCCGGCTCCCCCCTCCCATCGCATCGCGGGCGTGACCGAAATGTAACCGCCCGCGGCTCGCGCCCCGTCGAGGAATACGCCAACGGTGGGCGATGCGAGTCATTCTCACGTCGCACGGCTCCACCGGGGATATCTATCCGGTCATTGCGCTTGCCGTCGCGCTTCAACGCGCCGGACACGCCGTGCGCTTCGCCACGATCCCGCACTATCAAGCCGATATCGAAGCCGCCGGAATTGAGTTCCTGCCGCTTTGTCCGGATTGGGAACAAGCCGACCTGAGCTATTGGATGGGGCGTCTCCAAAAAATCAGGACACCCATCTACCAGCTCCGCGAGCTTTACGTCGGCGCGCACAAATACATCCCGGAAATGATTCGGCGGATGAATGACGCCATGCCTGGCACCGATCTCGTTGTATCCAGTTACTTGTTTCCGATGAACAAAGGCATCGCCGATCGGCACGGCGTGCCCTTTGCCACCCTCGCCTTCGCGCCCCACGTCATCCCCTCGCCCGACTACCCGCCGGAAAACATCCCCTCACCGGCCTGGCTCGGTCGCACCGGCCGCCGCGCCTGGAACCGCTGGTTGTGGAAAACAGCCAACGCCATCGTTGATCGCGTGATCAATCGCACGGTCGCCGAATCGCTCCGCTCCGCCGGGCTGCCCAAGGTGCGTAACTTCTTTTCGAAACCCGCCACGCGCGTGATCGTGGCCCTTCCCGGAAAAATCTTCCGGCGCCCCGACGCCGAGATTGATGCGCGATTTCGTTTCACCGGGTATTGCCGCTGGCAAGCCGCCGAAGACCCTGCACTCGAAACCGAGATCGAGGCCTTCACCGGCGGCGTGCCGGTCCCGATCATCACCTACGGCAGCATGGTCTACGAAAACGCCGGCGCCACGATGGAACGCTTCGTCCGCGCATGGCCGTCCGATCGCAAAATCATCGTGCAGCGCGGCTGGGCGCAGTTCCCCAAGCTCGGCGACGAGTCGCACATCAAGGTCATCGGCAAGGTCTCGCACGACCAACTCTTCAAGCACGCCAGCGCGATCATCCACCACGGCGGTGCCGGCACCACCGCCAGCGCGCTGCACGCCGGCAAACCGCAGATCATCGTGCCCCACATCGGCGACCAAACGTTTTTCGGCATGGAAATGGAGCGCCTTGGCGTCGGCCAACGTCTCGGCAAAATGTGGTGGCCGGAGCACCTGCACACCAATCTCGACAAACTCCTCGCCGATCCGACCCGCCTCCACCGCGCCCAAGCCCTCGCCGAGGAGCTACGCCGTGAAAACGGTCCCACCCAAGCCATCGCCGAGCTCGAGGCCTTCGTGGCCGAACAGAAACGCGCCCCGACGCCCGTCGGCGCGTAAGGACCACGGGCGGGGAGGTGCTGGCCGGCTGGCCCAGCCTCGGCAATAAAGCAACCTGAGACCCGTGGAGTAGTCACGGCCTGCCGCGACTAGCGCTCTCTGCCAACGGGTTCGCTTGATTCGTGGGTTGGCTGGGAACCGCTACACCATTCGAGACGACGGTCGAATACTGGGTTCCGTTTTCGGCCTTATGGTTCAGTTGGCCGGTCACCCGCATGAGAGGTTCGGTCGCACCTGCATACCCGAGTCGCAAGACCGCGGGCGAAATGAGCGGCGCTTTCTGCTAGGATCTCGCTAGGACAGTTTAGGTTCGCCCCGGTCCGAATAACCAAAACCGTTGAACTCAACACAATTGATCCGCCGCGATTACTGACCTTCATCGATACCTTGAGTTTTCATGCTTACTGCACCTTCACGAGCAGCCCGTTCATCTGCTAAATTACGCTCTCTTTTCTCCCTCCTTACATGGTCTGCGATCCGCTGGGGCTCGATGATCTTGGGATTCACGCTCGTGACGACGGTAACTCGTTCAGCCGTTGATCTATCACGTCTGACACCGGTTCCCCCCGATCAAACCATTCCGGTCGAAGATTTCTTCCGGCCAGGCAGGATCTATTCACCGTCCCTCAATAAGAGCGGCACCCGTGTGGCCGCGATCACCTCGGGGGAGGATGACAAGACGATGTTACTGATTCTCGACGTCGCCACATGGAAACCCGAAATTCTATACGCCCAGAACAACAAGGAGGTTTACAGTTACAAGTGGCTGACGGACGACCGCATCATGTTCAACGTCTCGAAAGACAAGCGTTTCGCCGACAGCATGTTGGTCGCTCAGCTGGGAAAAAAGACCAAGATGTATTACCTCTTTCGCTATGGGCTAACCCAAATCGTTGGAGTGCCGAAAGCCGATCCACTGAAACCCATTGTTCGGATTAAAGGCGGCACAGATGGAAGGGATGATCTCGGAGCAGCGGTCATTAACGCCAAACTCAACGTGGACACGGGAAGGGGCGCGCAAACCGAGAAGATGTCTGAATGGGCCTTTGCCCAATTTATAAACAAACAACATATCGTGCGACTCTTGCCTGAAGTGGACAGAGATTGGGGGCAGGTCACCGCATTTCAGGCTGATCGTGAAGGGGAATTGGCTTACGCCTACACGATCCGGGACGGTATCCCGAAGATGCACGTATTGCAGGATAACAAATGGTCGCCTTCGCCGATCGATCTTGATGCCTACCATGTTCACCGCGTGGCCGATACCGTCGGCAACATTTTGGTGACTGAAGCTCTAACTTCAGGTGCCCCCGCAAAGGTCTACGAACTAAATGTGGCGACGGGAAAAGTCGGGGAAATGATCTTTCAGGACGAAGCCTACAGTTTCGCGGGAGAGCTATATCGGGATCGCCGAACCGACCGCATCGTTGGCGCGATTTACGACCGAGCCGGTCCTGTTTCAGTCTGGTTCGACGAAACCTATCAACGCCTCCAAACCGCGCTCAACGCGTTCTTTCCCCAGAAAGTGGTGCGAATCTACGATAGCGACGACCAAGCCCGCCTCTTCATTGTTCGGGTCTATTCGGATCAATCTCCCCCCGCCTACCATCTCGTCGACCTGAAACAGAACAAAGTAACGCTTATTGCCGATTCGCATCCGTGGCTGGATCCCAACCGCATGCAGCGCACGAACATCATTCAATTCACGACCGCCGAAGCTGATAAACTGGACGCCTATGTCACGTTGCCCGCCGGGGCATCCAAAGAAAACCCGCCGCCGCTCATTGTGCTGCCTCACGGTGGGCCATGGGCGCGTGATCGGTGGGGATTCAATGCCGAAGTGCAGTTCTTGGCGAGCCGTGGTTATGCCGTTTTACAGCCCAACTACCGCGGGTCGACGGGCAGTGGTTGGAAATTCTCCAAAGCTGATCAATGGGACTTCGTAAAAATGCACGACGATGTCACCCGCGCCACCAAAGCGTTGATCCGCTCCGGCTACGTCGATCCTGATCGAGTGGCTATCATGGGGAGTTCGTTCGGCGGCTATCTGGCGCTTATGGGAGCCGTTCATGAACCCGATCTCTACCAATGCGCTATCACGTTTGCCGGGGTGTTCGACTGGGAGGAAAGTGTAAAAACGGCGGCCTTATTTAAACACGAAAACCCTGAATATCAATTATTTGTAAGAAATCTTGGTGATCCAGACGAAGAAGCGGAAAAATATGAACGTTTCTCCCCGGGGAGACAGGTTGAGCAGATCAGGATCCCGGTGTTCGTCGCTCACGGTAAAGAAGACAATGTGGTATCGGTGAGGGAATCCCGCCGTCTGATTCACGATCTCCGGAAATACGGCATCGAGCACGAGTCGCTCCTCTTAAGCGGAGAGGGCCACGGCACGGCCAACATTGAAAACTCCGTCGAACTCTACAGCCGTATCGAGACCTTCCTCCGCGAGCACCTGTGAAGCGGAAAGGCGAAGGTGATTTAGTGTAGTGGTGCGAAACAATCGGGGCGGTGTCGCCGGATGTTGATCGCCCCGCAGTTCCGCATTCAGACCGGAAGTTGCGTGCTCATACGCCGCGCCAAGTGTGCGACCCACGATTCCGCTCCGCCCCCTTTAGATCGACCGAATCCTACACTTCCGCGAGCTCACGCCTCGAAATTGCTTGTCAGCTCTTTTTCTCGCCGCGTAAAACCTCCCTTCCTCCGACGCCGTTGGGGGAAACAAAGTCTAGTGGCAGGGTAGCTCAGTGGTAGAGCAGAGGACTCATAAGCCTTTGGTCGCGAGTTCGAATCTCGCCCTTGCCACCACTTTTCACGTCTCAAGAGGCGGGCGTCGGATCCGACGCGGCGGGAACTGATTTCTATCGGGGATTAAGCCTAGCTCCCCATTTGCGCCGCTCGGCTCATAATTCTCCCGTCTGAGGGGAACCCCTTGCTCCCGGCGGCTTACCGACTTGAGTTACAGCCGCATGACTTCTTCCGAATCATTGTTTGCCCGGGCGCTTCAGCTCATGCCGGGTGGCGTCAACTCCCCGGTCCGGGCCTTTCGCTCCGTCGGCGGCGCGCCGTTTTTCGTCAAATCCGCCCAAGGCGCCACGCTCACCACGGCCGATGACCGCGAACTGATCGACTTCGTCTGCACCTGGGGTCCGGCGATCCACGGCCACAATCATCCGGTCATCCGCGAAGCCATCGCCAAGGCCCTCGACGCCGGCACGTCTTTCGGCACGCCCAATCCCTCCGAGGTGGAGATGGCGGAACTGATCACCCTCTTCGTTCCATCGATCCAAAAAGTGCGTCTCTGCAACAGTGGCACCGAAGCCACGATGTCGGCCATCCGCCTCGCGCGTGGGTTCACGAAGCGCGACAAGATCATCAAGTTCTCCGGCTGCTACCACGGCCACTCGGACTCGCTGCTGATCAAGGCCGGCTCGGGCGCCCTCACCCACGGCAATCCCGACAGCGCGGGCGTGCCCGCCTCGTTTGCCCGGGAAACGGTGGTCATCCCATACAACGACCCGTCCTCGCTGGAAGCCGCGTTTGTCGCCAATCCCGGCCAAATCGCCGCGGTCATCGTTGAACCCTATCCGGCCAACGTCGGCCTGATTCTGCCCGACGCTGGCTACCTCAATTTTCTGAGCGCCATCACCAAGCGGCACGGCACCGTGCTCATCTTCGACGAGGTCATGACCGGTTTCCGCCTCGCCAAGGGCGGCGTGCAGGAAATCGAGGGCATCACGCCTGATCTTACGTGCCTCGGCAAAATCATCGGCGGCGGCCTCCCGGTGGGCGCGTTCGGTGGCCGGGCCGAGATCATGGACTGCCTCGCGCCCCTAGGACCGGTTTACCAGGCCGGCACACTCAGCGGCAACCCGCTCGCGATGGCCGCCGGCATCGCCGCCTTAAAGCTCCTCGAATCAGACAACCCTTACCCGCGCTTGGCCGCTCTCGGCGCGCAGGTGCGCAACGCGTTATCCGCCGCCTGCACGGCCAAAGGTATCCCTGCGCAGGTGCCTCAAACGGGTTCGATGTGGTCGCTTTACCTGACCCCGGAGCCGGTGCGCGACTACGCCACCGCGTTGCAAACCGATGCCAAACTTTTCGGACGATTTTTCCATGCGTGTTTGGAGCGCGGCGTGTATCTTCCACCCAGTGCCTACGAGACCTGCTTCATCAGCACCGCTCACGCCGGATCGGCCATCGACCGTGCCTGCGACATCATGACGAGCGTGATCCGAGACCTATGAGCCGGCGCGCCGCAATTCGTCGTTGGCTGGGCGGTCTGGTCGTGGGGGTGGCGACGTTCGCCGCCGGCCCGCGAATCTTGGCCGCAACTCAACCCGACGGACTCGCGCCAGTTCTTACGGTCGCAGAACTCAAGGCCGGCATGATCGGCGAAGTTTGGACCGTTTTTCAAGGCACTGAACCCGAGCCCTTTGAGGTCAAGGTCACCGGCGTCATCCGCAATTCGCTCGGCCCCGGCAAATCGATGATTCTCTGCGAGCTCACCGATCCGCGCGTGCAAAACATGGGCGCGGTCGCCGGCATGAGCGGCAGTCCTCTCTACATTGATGGCCGCCTCGCCGGCGCCCTTTCGTATCAAGTCCAGCGGTTCGAAACCGTGCGCTATGCCGGCTTCACGCCGATCGAGGATTTGCGCGAGGTTCAGAGCATCGCGCTCAACCACAACGCCAACGCGGCTCCGTCGGGCCCCTTGCCCGCCCAAGCCCACGACTCCAGCCCCCTCGCCCCCCAGCGCAGTCAAAACGACCGCGCGCCCACGCCTCTTTCACCGGTCTTCACCCTGGGTGGACTCTCACCCCATGTCGCCGCGCTGTTCGAAAACCAGTTCGCCGCGCTCGGCCTGCAAACGACCACGCTGGGCGGCTCCGAGGCGCCGGGAGGGTCCGCGGGCGGCGCACCATCGAGCGCCCGGGTCCGGCTGCATCCGGGCGATGCCGTGGCCGCCGCCCTCGCCGTCGGGGACATCACGCTGGCGGGCACCGGCACCGTTTCCCAAGTCCAGGGCGATCGCGTGCTCGCCTTTGGTCACCCCTTGCTCGGCCTCGGCGAGGTCGAGGTGCCCATGGCCAGCGCCGAGATCGTCACCATCCTGCCGTCTAATCTCAGTTCTTTCAAAATCTCGAACACCGGCCCGATCATCGGCACGGTTCGCCAAGATCGCCTCTCCGCGATTTACGGCGAACTCGGTCCGGCCCCCCCAATGGTGCCCATCACGGTCGAGACGCCGCAGCGCACCTTGCATTTCAGCACTGTGCGACACCCGCGGCTCACGCCGACCATCGCCGCCGCCGGTCTCACCCAAGCCGCGCTCGGGTCCAACGATGCCGCCCTCAGCGAAGGCTTCAGCGTCGCCACCCAAGTGGTCTTTCCCGACGGTCATGTCCTCGAATCGTCCGATCTCTTCGCGGGACCAAAGGGCTTCAACGACGGTCTGGCCGCCTTCACCCAACGGCTCTCGCTCTGGTTGCAAAACCCCGTCGAGGCCATCTTCCCGGCCGACATTACGTTCAAGGTCGCCCCGCTGCCGACCAATCCCACCGCCAGCCTCGACAATGTCACGATCTCTCGTCGCGAGGTCGCGGTCGGTGCGTCCTTCGAAGTCGGTCTCACGCTCCGCGACTTCCAAAGCGCCCCCTTGCGCCAGCGCGTGACGATTCCCGTTCCGGCCTCGTGGGCCGGTAAAAACCTTGAGGTCATCGTCGCGCCCGGCCCCATCATCGATACCCTGGAGATCGGCCAGGATTCGTTTCCGGTAAACCAGATTCGCAACTTCGACGCCTTCATCGACGTGCTCTCCCGCCAACGCCGCACCGACGGACTTTACGTCACCGTGGTCGAAAAGGCTGACGCGTTCGTCGATCAGACCGCCGTTACGCTTGAGCTCCCCGGATCGCTGGCCCGCGTGGCCCGCTCGTCCGACGCCGCCCGCTACCGCGAACGCCGCGTGCGCGAAATCCTTTGGTCCACTCACGTCCTTCCCGGCCGCCTCGTATCCAGCGTGGAACGACGTTATTTGAAGGTCGTCGACTGACGCTGGCGGCTCGCCGCCAATCCTCTTTTCCACGCGACGTCACAGTCGCCCCGTTTCCTTTTCACCTTTCCATGCGTTTCCCTTTTCTGGTTCTCGGCACGATCACTGCCGTCTCCGCCTTCGCCGATCCGCTTTCGCAATCCCGAGCCGTTGACTTTTATCGCGACGTCACAAGCCGCAAGCTGGATGGCTTTGCCACCCGATCCGACGGACGGCTCGTCGCCGGCCCGTCCGTGACGCCGCTCACCGGCGACTTGCCGGTTGATTTGATTTGGGCGATGGCCCCGGCCGCCAAGAATCACTGGTGGGTGGGCTCGGGTCCTGACGGGCAAATCTGGGACGTCAGCTTCGATCTGCAGGCCAAATCATTCCAGGCCCGCGAAACGGTCAAACTCGCCGATGGCCAAGTCCTCGCCCTCGCCGCCTTGCCTCATGATCGGCTTCTCGCGGGCACTTCGCCGCTCGGCACGCTCAACCTTATTGACGACGGCAAAGTGGTGGCCGCAGTTCGCCTCCCCGTTGATTCCGTGCTCGATTTGTTGTCCCTGCCCGACGACTCGGTGCTCGTGGGCACTGGCAACCCCGGCCGGATCTACCGCATCGACGTCAAACGCTTCGCCAAAGCAGGCACCGCCACCGACGCCGTCGCCACCGACGACGATTTGGCCAAGGCCGGCATCACCGAATTTGGCCGCATTCGTGACCGCAATGTTCGCCGACTTTTTCGCGAAGCGAGCGGAGGTATTCTCGCTGGCTCCGCGCCCGGCGGCCGGCTTTACGCCTTCCCCGCCGAGGGCGGCGAGCCCGAGATTCTCTTCGAGCAGGAACGTGGCGAGCTCACCGATATGATCATTGGTCCCGACGGCGACCTCTACGCCGCCGTCGTCATCGACACGTCCAGCACCACGACTCGCGTTACCAAACCCACCCTCGTCAAAGTCGAGGGAGACGAGACCGAAAAGCCGGCCGAGGAGGCAAATGACTCGGTCCCGAGTTTCAATGGCCGCAGCAATCTCGTGCGTTTCCCGGCCGGTGGCGGATTACCCGAGACGGTGGCCTCACGCAACAATGTCGCGTTTTACCATCTCGCGCTCGAAGGAGCGTTGGTGCTCGTTTCTGGCGGCGACAACGGCGAGTTGGTCGGCTACGATCCGGTCAACCGTCGGTCCCTCACGTTTGCCGGCAGCGATGCCGCGCAACACTTGGAGTTGCAGCCCTTTGGTGCAGGCCGGTTTCTCTTGTTGGAGAACAACCCGGTCGGTTTCGCCATCGTCGATTTCCACGCGCAGCGCGCCCGTTCGGCCGAAACGCGCAGCGTCGACCTGCGAGATCCTGCGACGATCGGGGCGCTGCGCTTTGATCGCATGCGGGATATCGCACCGAATGAGCTGAGCTTGTCGATTCGCGTCAATCGATCCGACGACGAACGCGAGGGCTGGACGCCGTGGACGCCGCTGGCGTGGAACGAAGGCGGCTATGTGGCAGACACCAAACTGGTGGGCCGCTACGTGCAGGTGCGGGTCAAAACGACAGCGAACGTCAACGCTTCGCTTGAGCTTGATCACGCCAACCTGTTTCACCTCCCCCTAAATCGTCGGCCGCAGCTGCAAGCCTTCCGCCTGCTTTCGCCGAATTTCGGCCTGCGTCCACGCGCGGAATCCACGCCCACCTCGGTCGTCACGCTCGGCCAAGTCATCGGCTCCAGTCGCCGCCGCGATGACGATGAGGACAAACGCGCCAATGCCGCCCTCCTCGCCAGCCAAGTCGTGCCTCAACCCTACGCGCAGATTGTGCACTGGACGGTGGATGACGCCGATGGCGACAACCTCACCGCAACGTTCTCGCTGCGCCGGGATGGAGAGGACACGTGGCAGGACATTGCCGTAGACTCGACCGAAGGCTATGTGCAATTCGACCGCCGCCCCTGGGCGGACGGCCACTATTTCACGCGGCTCGTGATCAAAGAGCAGGCCCCGCGACCCGTGGCGGATCGTCAGCAGGCAACCTTCGAAACCGACGACCTTCTGATCGACAATACGCCGCCGACGATTGAAGCCGTAGAGGCGAATCGCGGAGCGGATTCATGGCGACTGACCATCCGCGGCCGCGATGTGTTAAGTGGTCTCGAAGGGGTCGAACTCACCTTTAACAACGGCTGGACCAGCACGCTCGAACAGCCCGCCGACGGCATTCTTGATCAGCTGGCAGAGACCTTCGTGACGGACATTCCGACCGAGCATCTGGTCGGAGCCACGGCCGTCGAAGTCGTGCTCTACGATGACGCGGGCAACTACGCGTCGCAACGCGTGCTGTTGCCGACGAAGTAAGCGGACGGCCATAAATTCAGTCGGTCGGCCCCGCCGCGAGGTGGGGGCTGATCTCCGACCAAGCCGAAAACCACGGGCGGCCAACCCACCCCAAGCCCCGACCGGCGGTTTCACAATAAGTCGCCCTACCGTGAGTCAACCGGAGGAGCGTGCTATCCCTCAGCGTGTGTTCGGCGGCGGCGCGCGAGTGACCCCAGACCGTGCGGTAGCAATCTGCCCACAAAAAAGCGCCCGGACCAAAATCCGGGCGCTTGAGATTTGCTTAACGACGCGGGCGTCGCGAAACGGGAACCTTAGTCCTTTTTGTCGGAGGCGGCATCGAGGATGTCGCCGAGGTTCATCATGTCGCTGCTGGTGTCGCGGTTGAGCGCTTCGAAGCTGGCGGTCTCAGCGGCGAGCTCCTCGGAGGAGTAGTTCGCGGCCTTGATCGACAAGCCGAGGCGACGCTCTTCGCGGTCGATCTTGATCACGCGGGCCGACACTTCGTCGCCAACGTTCACAAAGTCCTTCACCTTCTCGATGCGCTCCTCGCTGATTTGCGAGATGTGCACGAGGCCGTCGATACCGTCCTTCAGCTCCACGAAGGCGCCGAACGAGGTGATCTTCGACACGGTGCCGGTGACCACATCGCCGATCTTGAAGAAGGCGTCGATGTCGGTCCAAGGATCGACGGCGAGCTGCTTCATGCCGAGGCTGATGC
>CAXBDS010000146.1:0-13273 GCA_963974355.1 uncultured Opitutaceae bacterium | reverse complement strand
AATGCGCACCTTCGCCAGCGGACGCGCGGTGCCTTCCCATAATTCAACCCGCGCCGCCGGCGCCGTTTCCGCCGCGGTGATCGCCGCGAAAAACCCCGCCGCGCCCCCGCCAATCACGATGATTCGATGCTGCGCCATATCGCCGGACTAAAGCGATCCGCCCGACGCTGCCGACGGCATTCCCTGTTTTCGCCCAAAAAAAGCATCGCCGCCCTCTTGCGAAGGCGGCGACGCCAAGCGATCGGTATCGGATTTTCGGGGACTTCGGTATCAGGTCAGTCCGACTTATTTGGCCGGCTTTTCACCCGGGCCGCCAGGGCCGCGAGGCATCGACGCGAGCTTCTCCTTTTGCGCCGGCGTGAGCACCGCCTCCATCGCGTTGCGGTTGGTTTCGCGGATATCACGCATCTTCTCGCGCTTGGCCTTGCCGTCCAGGGTCGAGTCGTCGCGCAACGCTTTCAGGCTTTCCATTTCGGCCTTCATGATGGGCTTGAGTTTCTCCACTTGAGCGGGCGTGAGCTCGAGATACTCGGTCAACATCTTCAGCCGATCGCCGCGGTCACGACGCTCCGCACCTTCCGGGCGCTCGGGTTTATTTTGGGCGTAAGTCAGAGGAGCGGCCATCAGGAAAACGGCGCTCAACGCAAGCAGCAGACGATGACGAAGGGTTTTCATTTTGAATAGGGATTGAAACGGGACGCGTAATTGCGTCGACATCACCAGAGACGCCTACGCGCACCGCGGGTTTCACGCCTCGCCACAATCTCATGAACCTGCCCGCTCTCATTCACATCGCCGAAACCATCGTCAACTCCACCCGGCGCGAACTTCCCGCGCCGCTGCAAGAGCTGGCCAATGCCCTGCCCGTCGCATTCCACGGCAAGCCCACTCCGGAGATTTTGGCGGACGAGTTTGAGCCCGACATTCTAGGTCTTTTTGTCGGCCGCCCGCACGGCGACGATCAAGGCGACAGCAATGATGTGCCGGCTCAAATTCACCTCTTTATCCTCAATATCTGGGAGTTCGCCCAAGACGAAGACACCACCTTCGAAGACGAAATCAGCATCACCTATCTCCATGAGCTCGGCCACTATTTCGGCTGGGACGAAGAGGATCTGGAAGCGCGGGGTCTGGAATAGTGCCTCGGATCCGCGGAACCGCGACGACTCAACGCTTTCCAAGCGTCTTGCACCGTGCATAGTGCCACCAACCTCCTTCCGTAGATATGAAGCCATTCTTGCTCCTCGCTCTCGCCTTGTGCCTGCCCTTCGGCAGCCTGCACGCCCAACAACGCACCTTGCCGCGTGAAGACTACGTCAAACGCATCGAGTCCTGCGAGGCGATCATCCGCGAGTTTATGGCCGACCCCGCCACCGCGATTCCCGGCGAGATTCTCCAACGGGCTCGCGCAATCGTGATCACGAACCAGTTCAAGGCCGGCTTCATTCTCGGCATCAAGGACGGCTATGGCGTGGTCATGACGAAACGCCCCGACGGCGCGTGGAGCCTTCCCGCCATGTTGAACGCCGGTGAAGCCAGCCTCGGTCTGCAGCTCGGCGGCACCGCCATCGAAAGCATCTTCGTCCTCATGAATGACGAAGCGCCCAAGCTCCTCTTCAACGACCGCTTCAACATCGGCGTGGACGCCAAAGCCGTTGCCGGTCCCCGCGCTGCCGAAGCTGACCATGTGAACCAAGAGTTCCTCACCATCCCCGTGCTCGTCTACACAAAATCCAAGGGCCTCTTCGCCGGCGCCACGGTCAAAGCCGGCTGGATCTCCCGTAACGACGTCGCCAACCGCTTCTTTTACCAGACCACCTACTCGCTGCCGGAGTTGCTCTACAGCAACTGGGTCACGCCGCAGCCGGAAGCTCTGCCGCTGATCAACTACGTGTCTTCGATCACGCGTTAGAGCGATGACACGCCCGACCGGATCCAACACCGCCCTCGGCGGGGGCGGCCTGCACCACGTCGCCCTCAAAACCCGTGATTGGGACAAATCGATGGCGTTCTACGGCGACGTGATGGGATTCGTGCCCCGCGTCGCGTGGAGCATGCCAAACGGCAACCGTGCCACCATGCTGGATACGGGAGAGGGCAACTACTTGGAGATCTTCGAAGATCCCGCCTATGAGTCCCAGGCCGACGGCGCCTTGCTGCATCTCGCCATCCGCACCAGCGACGTCACCGCCGCCACCGAGCGGGTGCGCGCCGCGGGCATGACGATTACGATGGAGCCCAAAGACGTCGCGATCGCCAACACGGCCCCCGGACTCGGCGCCCCCGTGCCGGTGCGCATCTCGTTTTTCCGCGGTCCCAACGGGGAGATCTGGGAGTTTTTCCAGAACGAGCTGACCTAAATCGCACGCGCTCCGACCGTCGCCGCGCAACTAGCGGCGCCATCCATCGAGGTAATCCGCCAATTCGGCGACGACCGCCTCCGCGACAACCTCCTGCATTTGCGTCCGCGTCAGCCCCGCCCCGACGATCCGTCCGCTGCGCTCAACCCAGCGGCCGCGCGGCAAACGATGCGCCAAGGCCCACCATGCAAACGGTTCCGTGACGCCTCGCTCCAGATCGGGTTCGGCATAACCCGTCGTGGCCACCGCCAGTTTTGCCCCGAACATCGCGACCGCCCCGCGCGCCATCTCCCGTGCCACGCTCTCGCTCACACCATTCACACGTCGGGCCGGCCCCCGTCGCACCCCCAGCAACGCGACCTTCGCATCGAGGGTGTAAGCGGTCGCTCCCCCGAAAAAGTAGTCCGAAGCTCCCGACACAGCGGTCAACAAGGCCTGCACCCGCCCGCCGGTGAGACTCTCTGCGACGGCCACTGTCACACGCGGCGCGACCGCACAACGCTCGCGCACCTTCGCCGCCGGATTCAGGGATGACCGGCTCATGGGTGGGCCACCGCCGGGCCGTCGGGCTTCGCCGCAGCTTCGGCGACCCTCTTCAAGTTGACCAACCCCGCCTCGAAATCGCCGCCGATCAAACCATCCATCGCGAGCCCGAACCAGCGATAGACCGGATTGTTGCCCAAATCACCTGCGTCGCTCCATACAACCTTGGTGCCGCCTTCGGTCTGGCTCAGCTTGAAAGCGCCTTCACTCGTCAGATCCATGCCTTCAAAGCTCAAGGCATAGGTCACCTCGGTAAAAGGCATCACCCGTGTGAGCGTCGCCGCACCGCTGCCCTGCGTCTCGCTATGCCATGACACCCAACCGCCCAGGGCGTCGGTCGCCGGCGATTCCGAATAGGCGGCCGCCAACGCCGGATCGCGCTCATACCATATGCCCCACAAGCGCCAGTTGCGCAGGTCGGCCACAAAGGGAAACAACGTCGCCGCCGGGGCTGCGATGATCACCGAACGCTGCACCCGATACTGCCGGGGAAGGAAAAACGCCACGACCACCAACAACAGGACCAGCGTCACCAGTCCGCCCAAGATTTTGAGCAACAACTTCATAGCGACCGCACCGTGGCAAAGTGCCCGGCCCCGGGCGATCTCAAAATCTGCCGCCCCGATCAGGCCTGGGCCGCGTTCGCCTGCTCGTTCGCGAGAATCTTCCGCACGCGCCACCGCTGGCTCTTTTTGACGATAAACCCCACGCACGTCGGCGCACCGCAACGGCAAGGATGCTCCCGCCAGCCCTCAAAATCAAAACCGTAGTCGTAAAGCAGCTCGGCCCCGGCCGGGATGTCGGTGGTCGCCACGATCCAGATGTGACCGTTCAGGTTCTGCGGTTCGCAGTTCGCCTCGCAGGCATGGTTGGCCAAGCGCGCCGTATTCCAAGTCACATCGCCATCGAGATCGTAGCGGCTGTTCAACTCGAAGAGATAGACGCAGCCGTCGTCCCCCTTGGCTTGGCGGGCGCGCCGTGCGGCGTCACGCCGGTCGGCCTCCGCCTTGGTCACTTTCTCGCCCACGTATTCGATCACCTTCGTCCCTTCCGGGATGGCGCACCGCGCGTAAAGTCCGCGTCCGTGAATTTTCGAATACCCGCGCTTGGCCCACGGCGAGGTGGTCGCCGCCGGTTTTTCTTTCGTCTCCGATTTCTTCATACGTCCAATTCCAATCCCACCGGGCAATGGTCACTGCCCATGACCTCGGGCTCGATCCAGGCCCGGCGCAACGCCGGCCGCAGCACGCCCGAGGTTAAAAAATAGTCGATGCGCCACCCGATGTTTTTGCCCCGCGCCCCCGCCCGGTAGCTCCACCATGAGTAGTGATTCGGACCCGGCTCAAACTCCCGGAAGGTATCCACAAATCCCGCCGCCAGCACGGCGTCGAACCCCGCCCGCTCCTCCGGCGTGAAGCCCGGGTTGGCCACGTTGGCTTTCGGCCGCGCCAGATCGATCTCCTGGTGGGCCACATTCAGGTCGCCGCAAAAGATCACCGGCTTCTTCTGCTCCAGTCGCTGCAGGTAGGCCAGAAACGCCGCGTCCCATTGCTGCCGGTAAGCCAGTCGCACCAGCTCGGCCTGCGAATTTGGCGTGTAAACGTTGACGAGGAAAAACGTGTCGAACTCGGCCGTGATAACGCGACCTTCCCGGTCGTGATCCACCACGCCGATCCCTTCGGCCACCGCCAGCGGCGCCTTTTTCGAGAACACCGCCGTGCCACTGTAGCCCTTTTTGTCCGCCGCGTTCCACGCCACGTGATATCCGGCCGGCCACTCGATGTGCTGCACGTCGCCGGGGTGGCATTTGGTTTCCTGCAGGCAGACGATGTCGGCGTTGCTGCCGCCAAGATAGTCCAAAAACCCTTTGCCCAACACCGCCCGCAACCCGTTCACATTCCACGAGACCAATTTCATAAAGGACGCATCGTCACGCTCCCTCGCGATTTTTCAACCCGCAACCGGCGCGCTGACGCGCGATCTTGCCGCGCGTCCCTCCCCGCCTCACGCTGCCCGTTTCCATTCTGTCGCCTTCCGTCCGTTTCGTCCGCCCAAGCTATCTTGCCATGAAAACTATCCTCGTGATCGATGACGACCGCGCGTTCCTCGAGCTCATCACGGAAATACTCAAAGCTGCCGACTACCTCGTGCTCGACGCCAACGGCGCCATGGACGGAATCCGGATCGCGCGGGACTATCCGCCCGACCTCGTGCTCTGCGACATCCGCATGCCCGTGATGAACGGCCAAGACGTTGTCCGCCGCCTGCGTGAGTTTGAATTTTTGCGCGAGACGCCTATCGTCCTCATGACCGGCAACGCCGATCTCCCCGACATGCGCGCCGGTATGGATGCCGGCGCCGACGACTACATTGCCAAGCCATTCGGCACCGCCGATCTCCTCCGCATCGTGCAAAACCACCTGGAGCGGGCCGATCAACGCCGCCAGCGGGCCGAGACCGCCCTCCAGGACCTGAAGCACAATCTCGGCGTCATGCTCCCCCGTGAGTTGCTCACGCCCCTGCACGGCATCATCGGCTGCGCATCGCTGCTCTCCATGGACGCCGACCGGTTGAGCCGAGGTGACATCAAGGAGTTTGCCGACAACATCCAGCAACTCGCCACGGAGCTCCACCGCCTCACCGGGAATTTCCTCCTCTACGCGAAACTCGAAACCGCCCATCTCTCGCCCCACCCCGACAAGGATCTGCGCATCGACGACGTGGTCACCACCGTCGCCCACGACGTCGCCGAACGCCACAAACGCGGTGGCGATCTGGTCGTCCAGGTCACGCCCGCCACCGCCTCCGTTTCGCACGATCACGTGGTGAAGGTCACCGATGAATTGCTCGACAACGCCTTCAAGTTTTCCACGGCCGGTTCGCCCGTTTCCGTCCGGCTCCAGACCGATCAAAACACCGTGCAGCTCACCATCGAGGATCAGGGTCGCGGCATCGCCCCCGAACAGCTCAAACAACTCGGCGCCTACGTCCAACTCGATCAACGCCGTCAGGAGCAAGCCGGCCTCGGGCTCGGCCTCGCGATCGCCTTCCGCCTCGCCGCGCTGATCGGCGGCACCGTCGAGCTGACCAGTAAGCCCGGGCTCGCCGTCGGCACCCGCGCCCGACTCACCTTGCCCGCCTCCCTGGCCGCCGCCTAGTTTTCCGCTCCCTTTCAGTGATCACCATGACCGCCTCTTCCGTCTTCACGCCCCTGCCGTTGGGGCAACGCATTCCCGACAGCCCGCACGCCGTCTCGTGTAGCCTGCCGACCATGCGTGACGTGATCGGCTACGAGGAAAAGGACCCGGCGATCGCCCGCCATCTGACATCGGGTTATCCGCGTTTCATGCTGCATCCGTATGTGCGGCAACTCACCGCTCACCTCGTCCAACGCGAGAACCTCGCCGGCCGGGTGCTCTGGCTGACCACGACCGCACGCATGGCCGACGATCTCGTCGCCTGGCTGGGCCCCTCAAACGCCCGCCGCTTCGAACATGACGGCTTGCAAGGCGTCACGCACGCCTCCGATTCGGCCCTGAGCGCCCAGGCCAAAACCTGCCTGCAAAACGCCGGCGGCTTTCTCAGCTCCCGCGAGGCCGAGGACCATCTGTTTCGCCTGGGCCTGATTCCCGCCGTCGCACCAGAAACCACGGTCTCGCTCGATCAAGCCGAGCCGACCGTGCAAGCCATCCTGGGCCGGGCGTATCCAGGCACCGACGACACTGATCGCCATCTCACGCCCAACGGCATGAACGCCATTTTCGCCGCTTGGCGCACCTCGGCGACGTTGCAGGCGAGCCGCGGGCGCACCGTTTGGATTCAGCTCGGCTGGCTCTACCTCGACACCATCGCCTTGTTGAAGCGGCTCACCGACGCGCCGACCGACTACCTCTATCTGCCCGACGTCAACGACCTCGGCGCACTCGCCGCCGCCTGCCGCGCGGCCGGTGATCGACTGGGCGGCTTGGTCACCGAAGCGCCGACCAATCCGCTGGTGCAGACCTCCGACATCGCAGCCGTCTCCGACCTCGTGCACGCGCAGGGCGGCCACGTCATCATCGATCCGACCCTCGTCTCGCCCTTCAACGTCGATGTCCTCGCGCACGCCGACCTGATTGCAAACAGCCTCACCAAGTATTCCGCCAGTGAAGGCGACCTCGTCGCCGGCGCCGTAATCGTCAATCCCGACCGCTCCGACGCGGCCACGCTGCGCCGACATCTTCGTGCCACGGTCGACCCCATCTACTCGCGTGATCTGCAGCGCCTCGCCGCGCAGATCGGCGACTATGAAGAGGTCGTGGCCCGCACCAACGCCAACGCCACTGCCGTCGTGGATTTTTTGCGCAACCACTCCGGCGTAGCCGAGCTTTACTGGTCCGGCCAACCCGCTTGTGCCGCCAACTACGACAAGATCGCCCGCCATCCGGGCGCCGTCGGCAGCATCATCAGCTTTCGCGTCAAAGGACCACTCGCGCCGTTTTACGACCGCCTCGTGCTGCCGAAGGGCCCGAGCTTCGGCATGAAGAACACGCTGATCTGCCCCTTCATCTACCTCGCGCACTACGATCTCGTGCGCTCGGAAGCGGGCCGCGCCGAACTAGCCGCCAGCGGACTCCATCCGGAACTGCTGCGTCTCGCCGTCGGCGGTGAACCGACCGAAGCGATCATCGCCGCGCTGGCCGATGCATTTGCCGCGCTCGGCTGAGGAGACGTTCAAAGTCGCACCGTCATCCGCGCGTAGCGGAGGTTGAGCAACACCGCCGCCACCATCAGGCCGACCGCGAGCGCCACCCACACCCCGAGCGCCCCGAGCGGGCCGGCCACCCCCGCGAAATAGGCGCCCGGGATGGCGATGCCCCAATATGCCAAAAACGTGATCAAGGTCGGCACCTTGACGTCGGCCAATCCCCGCAACGCCCCCGCTGCGACGACCTGACCGCCATCACCAAGCTGAAACACCGCCGCGACCACCAACAACTGGCTCGCCAGACGGATGACGCTCTCCTCGGTCACAAAACCCGCCGCGAGATACGGGCCCGCCAATGCAAAAACCAGCGCGAACGTTCCCATCACCATCGCCGACAACAGTTGCGCGCCAAACCCGATCGGCCGCAATGCGGCGTGCCGGCCTTCCCCCACCGCCCGGCCGATGCGCATGCTCACCGCCATCGAAAGCCCGAGCGGGAACATAAAGGTAAACGCGGCGCAGCTGATCGCGATTTGATGCGCGGCCAGCGCCGTCGCACTGATCCATCCCATCATCAACGCGGCGACCGTGAAAGCCCCGGATTCAAACAACAACGTCCCCGCCGCCGGCACGCCAAACGCGAGCATCTCGCGAAATCGCGCCGTCTCGAAACCGGTCACCCAAGCCCGAGGCCATGCCGCACGAATGTCCGGTGCACGCTTCAACCCCATCCAAATCACCGCAACCCCCAGCGTCCGCGCCGTCAGCGTGGCCCACCCCGCCCCCGCCAGCCCGAACGCCGGCACCCCGAGATGCCCGTAGATAAAGATCCAGTTCAACCCGATGTTCAGGCCGACGCCGGCCAGCATGATCGCCATCGGCATCCACGGGCGTCCCAGTGATTCCGAAAACTGACGCAACACCTGGAAGACCAAGGTCGGGATCATCGACGCCGCGATCAGATCAAAATACGGGCGGATCTCCGCCACCACCTCCGCCGGTTGCCCAAACCGGTGCAACTCACCCGCGAGCGCAAACAACGCGCCCGTGGTCATGGCGCCGATGGCCAATCCCAAGGCCATGCCGTGACGCAACCAATCGCCCGCCTCTCCATCGCGCCCCGCGCCATGTGATCGCGAGACCAGCACCGCCACCGGAATCAAGAGTCCGATCCCCGTCATGAACGCCATGCCCCAGATGGCGTTGGCAAACGACGACGCCGCCAACGGAATCTTCCCGAGCCGGCCGATCATGACGCTGTCGGTCACGCCCATGAGCATCTGGCTCACCTGCCCCACGATGATCGGGGCGCCGAGGGCCAGCGTGCGGCGAGCTTCAGAAAGGTAGGAGGGCGTGCTCAAAAGAACCGCGAAGCTACGCGCTCCGTCCCGCAGGTCACGCCCGCATTCAGCCGACGCCCGTTACGCCGCGCGGCAGCTCCGGTCTCGGCTCCGCGCGGCTCGCGCTTGTAATAGCCCTACTTCGTTCCACGCTCCACCGCCGCCCATGACCGCCTTTGCCCTCTTCCTCGTTCTGACTGCCGCCGTGCTGCACGCGACGTGGAACCTGGCCGCCAAGCGGGCCGGCAGCGGCGGCATGGCGTTTATCTTCCTCGCCGGCATCGTTATCGTTTCGCTCTACACCCCCGTGCTCGCGATCTATGGCTGGTGGTGGCGCCCCCCGCTCACGGGGCCCATGATCGGTGTCATCGCCGTCAGCGGCGTGTTGAAATCGGCCTACGCCGTCTGCCTGCAACGCGCATATCGCGCCGGGGACTTTTCCCTCATCTACCCGCTCGCGCGCGGCACCGGCCCCTTGCTCGCCACGGTCATTGCCATGATCACCCTCGGTGAACGTCCCTCGCTGCTCGCCTTGATCGGCGGTGGATTGATCGTCGTGAGCATCTTCTATCTCACCGGCGGCGATCGCTGGTTGCGCCGGCAAACGCCGCTGGCCGGCGGGCAATCCGCCATCGCGATCCGCTATGGTTTACTCACCGGCTGCTTCATCGCCACCTACACCGTGTGGGATCGCTTCGGCGTTTCGCGGGTGCACGCGCCGCCCATCATCTTCGACGCAGGCACGGCGATCATGATGTTGGTCCTGCTCGCGCCTTTCGCCTGGAAGCGCCGCGCGGCCGTGCGCCACGAGTGGAAGGTGCACCGCAAGGAAGCCTTCATCATGGCCGTATTTTCATCGACCGGTTACGTGCTCGTGCTCACCGCCATGACGTTTACGCCGGTGAGCTACGTGGCCCCGGCCCGGGAATTCAGCATCCTCTTCGGCGCGATCTTCGGCGCCAAACTGCTCGGCGAAACCGAAAGCCCCCGACGGCTGCGCGCTGCCGGCGGCATGGTGCTCGGCCTCATCGCGTTGGCCGTCGGCTAATGCGTAGTTCTCACCGCGGCAACTCGCTGCGGAAGACCACCACCTCACGCGGCGCTTGGCCCGAAACGCCGGCCGCCGGACGCGGCACCGTGATCGTAAAATGTTGGGTTTTGTCGGCCACGACCCCGCCGTCGCGATCGACAAATTCCAACACCGCCGGATACTCGCCGGGCGACAGATCGAGCGCCGCAAAACTGAGATACTGCGGCAAATTATCCCACGTGCGGGTATCGGCTTCCGGCGTGGTCGCACCGCTGAGGACTTTGCTCAAAATGCCCACGCCGGCCAACACGAGGGCGGCCTTGTCTTTGTCCTGCCCCGTGCCGAGCTGGCTGGTGGCAATCGCGCCTACCAAAGCGGCGTCACCGACGTTGTCGGCCCGACGCTTAAACACCGCCTGGTTGCCCAGGATGTGATCCATCACGCGACCGCCCCGCGTCGTGGCCTGGTAGTTGAGATCATCCCAGGGCGGCAGCTCGACCGTGCGACCATCGACCGACAAACGGGCGCTCGCGATCCGCGATGGTGCGGTGCGAAACCGCAACATCTCACCGTATTCACCCGATCCATACTTCTGGGGTCCGCGCCCATATTCCACGAGAACCATGACATCCGCCGACGGATCGTAGTCGGGCAACGACCGACCCGCCAATTTCCGCGCCCGCGCCAACGCATCGGTGCCGTCACCGCCGAGACGGCGTGTGATCAATCCGTCCAGATACTCCAAAAGCACCCAGTCGCCCGTGTAGGTCTTCGTTTCGGTGTCGCTGTCGATGAACAGACCGTTGCGAAACAAGGCCCGGGCGTTGTCGCTTTCGTCGGCCTGCCAGTAGAGCACGCCGCGATAAAAATTGGCCATCACCTGTTCGTAAGGCTCGCCTGTAAACGGCTTGGTCGACTCACGGCCGAAGGTGCGACGCGCCTTGGCCGCGTCCGCGTTGGGACCACTCGCCGCCGCGGCGGCGCGAGCGAGTCCGTCTTCCAGCGCGGCGATCGCCGCGTCGGCGTTGCCGCGCCGCAACGCGACCGCCCCCGCCCGATAATCCCACAAGGCCTTGTCGGCTGGCGCGGCCGCATCTCGACGGGCTAGGTTATCCACCAACGCGTCACCCGTATAAGGCACGGCCGGCGCGGTCGGCACGGTGGTGCACCCCGCCAGCCATAACGAAGTCGCCGCCAGCAGCGATGTGAGAGCGGCCCGGACGCGAGAGCCCAGAAAAACGGTGGCCATCAAAGCGAGAGAACGATCAGGGCTGATCCGTGGGAGCCGTGACCGCGACATCCTCCATGAGCGCCAAGGCCGTCGCCTCGGCAATATCGCGCACATCAAAATGGCGCACCACCGGTCCCGCATCGCGATCTTTGCCCAATACATCAGTCGCACTGGCCTGCCCGAGAATCGCGCCGTCGGCGAGCCGGATCATCGTTGACTGAATATCCGGAGCGCTCCGCGTCTCATCGGCCGTGATGCCGGGAATGGTGATGGCTCGGCTGGAGATGAGCACTTCGATCACCACATCGGCGACCTTTTCCAGCGCTTCGCGGTCCTTGCGGGCCGCGTCATTGGAGTGGGCCAACAAGTCGTCCAGCGGACGATCGGCCAACAGCGAGGCGACGACGCGCTGGTCGGCGAGATGCGCGCCACCGATTCGCAATGGGCGGCCAAAGAGCCGCTCGACATCGCGCGTGGTCTGGCGATCAGCGAGCGTCGGCTTCAGCCGCTGACTCGCCTCATACGTGTTGTTAGCCGTCACCGTGCGCAGCTTGGCCGAGGATTCGCCCGGCCCCGTCGGCCGCGCCGACGCGCCGGAAGCCGCCCCACCGACGGAGATGTTAACCTGCGTCTGCGGACTCGTGCCGGGCGCCGTGGTTTCGTAAGTCGATTTGCCCGACGAAGTCGTCTCTTGGACCTGCTCGTCACGCTTCGTTAGCTGCAGCCCGCCCGAGGTGTCGACGAGCTCCCGGTTCACCGCGATGACGATGCGTGGGCTGCCGAGTGCCGCGTAGGCGGATCGGAAGCGCTCCACGACCGCCTGCGCCTGCTCCGGCGGGACAAGCGTGCGGCCGGGTTGGTAGTGGTGCTGATCGGCCGGGGTGGGCCGCGTGACGGTCGCCGTTTTAGCCTGGTCGGCCACCGGCACCGGTGGTTCAACCTCGGTGGGCGGAGCCGCGTGAAGTCCGGTGCCGAGCAGCAGAGCGCCCGCCGCAAACTTGAATGCCGAAGTCGTTTTCATTGCCGAAAGAATGGGGTTGGAAGAAGGGGTGCCGACGACACCGGCCCCGCGTTTAGCGGGACTGGCGCACGCGCACCGTGAAGCGTTCCGCGTTGGCGTTCATCGCCGCAAAGGAGACCGCCTTGGTTTCGTTTTCCCCGAGGATAAGCGTCTCCCAAGGCGTCTCATCGCCGGTGGCAAAACCTTGGCCGTCCTTAAAAACGCAGCTCACCTGAACCTGAATGCGACGGTTCTCGCGGTTCTTGATGTTGGCGACGACCTGCAGGCGACCATCCGTCGTCGTGCCACGCTGGATACCCGTGCTGGTCACCGAGTGCTGCACCTTCTGGTCCATGAGCACAAACATCTCGGTATTCTCGAGCGTATACTTGGTCGTATCCTGTGGCGCGAAAGGACCGGGAGGCGACTTACAGCCACCCATAATCAGAAGCACGAGGAGGGCCGACAGAGAAAAGGTCTTCATAAAGGGAAAGGATACAAATGCGAATGACGAGAGCCGGTCGCGGCGCTAAACCTTAGCGGTAAGCGGCGTCTTCCAGACCTTGTTTTTTGATCTCGGCCGCGTCTTCCCACACGATCTCGGAAGTGCGCGCATCGATCAGTTGGAAACTGTAGAGGATGTAATCGCTCACCCCGGCGGTCGTGCGCGTGGACAAGCCTTGCAACTTGCCGGTGAGAAAAAAATCAGCGCCGCGAAACTCGACTACGTTCGGATCGGCGGAAGCCGTCACGAGTCCGTCCTGCTTAAGCTTTTGCTCCCGCTCCAATGCGTCCATGTTTTCGCGAGCCAAAAAGCGCACCTTGCCCGACGCCTTCGAATTCAACTGGGTGCGGATACGCGTCAGGAAAATGTCTTTGTTAATCGCGAAACGCGTCTCGTTTTTGACCGGCTCCAACACCACGCGGGGCGTCGAGGAGGCATGAGCAATCTCCGGGATGGCCAAGATGCTACGGGCCATCTTGTCGGTCACCGAGACCAAGTCTTGCGACTCAACGCCGGTGCCCGCCACAAAGCCGCGCTCGTCGGCCCCCATTTCGGTGACAGGGATGCCGGACGGACT
>CAXBDS010000145.1:0-13343 GCA_963974355.1 uncultured Opitutaceae bacterium | reverse complement strand
CGAGGAGCGTCGGCGCATAGTCGACCTGGCTGGACAACTGCGTCACCACCCCCGGCTTCACCTGCCCGCCTGGCGCGTAGATGATGAGCGGGATGTGGTATTTCTGCACGGGCAATTCCGTCTTGCCGGCACTCGACGCGCAGTGATCGGCGACGATCACAAAGATCGTGTTCTTGAACCACGGCTTGGTGGCCGCCAGCTCCAGCAGACGGTTGATCGCGTAGTCCGTGTATTTGACGCCACCCGACCGGCCCGACTCCTTTGAGGGCAGATCGATCTTCCCCTCCGGAAACGTAAACGGACGGTGATTGGAGGTCGTCATCACGAAGTGGAAAAACGGTTTGCCGCTGGCGTAGTCCTTGTCCGCTTCCCGCAACGTCCAGCGAAACAAGTCCTCGTCGCAGACCCCCCAGACGTTGGCAAAGGTCACGTCCTCCTTCGGCTCATCCGCCCGATCCACCACCCGGTAGCCGTTGTTCTCGAAAAAGTAGTTCATGTTGTCGAAGTAGCCGTAGCCTCCGTAGATGAACGCGGTGTTGTAACCCTTCTGCCGAAAGATCGAACCGAGCGAAAACAGGTTCTCGTTGTGGGGCCGTTTCACGAGCGAGCGCCCCGCCGTCGGCGGCACCGACAGCGTCAGCGCCTCCATGCCGCGCACCGTGCGCGTGCCCGTGGCGTAGAAATTGTCGAACACGAGCGCGTGCTCGGCCAACGCGTCGAGGTGCGGCGTGAGATTCTCCGTGTTGCCGTAGCGCGCCATGAACTCGCCGCTCAGGCTTTCCACCGTGATCTGGATGACGTTGAGCCGTTGCTCCGGGCCCGGGCGCGGAGCCTTCACCAAACGCAGGAAATCATGCGGATCATCCGTCAGCGGCTTCGCACCGTCGCGGGCGAGGATCCCGTGCATGCGCTTGAAGGCCGCCTCATTCGGCATGGTCGGATAGAACTGATCGAAATCGAGTTGGTTGTCGCGAAACGCCGCGACAAACGACCACAAGCCGTCCTTCGCCAGCTCCCGGTTGTAGTTGTTGGCGAACTCGGGAATGTAGCGTTGCGACAAGCCCAACCCGACGACCAACGAAAGCGCTCCCCATCCGGCCGCCGCCCGCCACCGCGCCGCCAGTCCGGTCGACGCCTTCTCCAGCCACCGGTCAGGCCAGGTCGTCCCCAGAAACAGGCCGTAAAGCACCACGGTCGCGACCGCCAGCCCGCCAAAGATCAGCGGCAGCGGATACGACTCGCGGATGTTGCCGATCACCTCCGTCGTATAGACGAGATAATCGACCGCGATGAAGTTGGCCCGCACGCCAAACTCGTCCCAAAAGGTCCATTCGGCCACCGCCCCGAACAGCAGCAAAAACAATGTGCCCATCAAAGCCAGGTGAGCCAGGATCCGAGCCAGCTTGTAGTCAAAAAACCGTTTCGGCAGCAACGCCAGCATCAGCGTAAACGGCAACAGCCACCATAACGCGGCGCCGAGATCGTAGAGCGCGCCGATCACGAAGGAGGCGATCAGGCTGATGTTCCAGGCGACCTCTTCGGCCGATTTGAGCAACAGCGCGAGGCGTGTGCCACAGCCCACGGTCAAGGCCATCAGCAGCGCGAGCACCACACCGCCGTGGCGCGACTCCACCAGGGAGGAAAATTTTGTCCTGTATTTCATCACCGTATTCAAAAATCCCTACTCATGATCAACCCGCTCGCGCCGCCGTCGAAATAGGGCGAAATCACAAATGCTCCGGGTCTCGGCGTGTCGTGCCGTTTCACAATGGTGCGCCCGACCACCGTGCCGATGATCGCGCCTGCCACGACGTCGCTGGCGAAGTGGGCGTTCTGCTGGATCCGCGAGTAACCGACCACGCCGGCCAGCCCATACGCCACGCCTTGCACCCACCACTGCGGATAGTGCGCGGCGATCACCGAGGCCACGGCAAAGGCCTGCGTGGTGTGCCCCGACGGAAAGGAATAGTTCCCGCTAAACGGCGCGGCCTCAAACGTGTGGTCCGAACTGTTCGGACGTTTTCGTCCCACGGCAAACTTCAGGGCCGGCGTGATGACTCCGGCCGCGATGATGCTCGCCGTGAGTCCGTCCATCGCCACCGCCTTAGCTTCCGAATCGTCGGCCAGGTAGCCGTAGGCCTCGAACAAACCCAACGTGAGCCAAGACCCCTCCGAGCCGAAGCGCTGCGCCTCGCGGGTAAAGTTGTTCAGCCGCGGCGTGACGTGCTCTTGCGACTCCTCCTTGATCGATTGGTCAAACGCCCCGGCGCCCAGCACGAGTCCGGTCAGCCCCCCCGCCACCATCCAATCACGCCGATCCCAATGTAAGGGTGACGAGAATACATGTTTCGCGTCCTCCAGGACGAGCGCGGCGTAGTCCTTCGATAGAATCGAATCCGGCCGACGATCGGTCGCCGCGGGCGAAATCGCCGCCGCATCCGGCGTCGCGATATCTGCAATAGTCCAGGCATGAGGCGCCGCGCCCGCCCCCCAGGGCAGGCCGGCCAACAGCAGTCGAAAGGAAGTTTTAAACATAGATCACGTTGCTCGATCACCCCGGACGAGGAGCGAGCACACGCGGTCAGACCCAGCGTTTCCACAAAGTATTAGAAACATGACACGACCGTCATCTGCGCGTCATCTTAACGCCATTTTCATGGCCACCGAACGGCCTTATCGAGTATCCAACAATTAACGACAGCGATCAATTTACGACCTGGAACCGGCGGTCGGTCACCAAACGGGCCTACCCCCAGGCCCAGGGTTACTGGGCGTCATCAAACCTCAGCGCATCATCCTTGGGTTTGGCCGCGCCGGCGCCGAAACGGTAGGTGAACCCCAGGTAGACGAGACGCGCGTCGCGCCGCCGCACGGTGCGTTCACTCAACGTTCCGGTGTCGATCTCGCGCACTTCCCGACGGGTATTGAACAGATCGCTGATCGTGAGCGAAATCGCCGCCCGCTTCTGCCAAAGGTCCTGACGCACGCCCAGATTCACGCCGTAGACCGCCCCCCGGCGGCCCGTCGCCGTCAGCCGGGTCGAATCGTATCGGCCATTCATCTGAATCATCGTCCGGGGACGCGGACGATACGTCACACCGAGTTTCAATAGGTAGGACACCGCCGTGCGTGACGCGGAAAACCCCAGATTGGTCGCGTCCAATTCATCCCGAAAGAGGTTGGCGTCGGCATGGTAAGAAAGCGTCGGCGTGAGTGCTCCTTCCGCCGATAGCTCCGCGCCCCGGTCGTCCTGTCGCCCGAGATTCTGCTTGGTCGTCCTAACCACCTCGCCAGGCAGCACCTCGACGGTGTCGGTGATGCCGTTCACGTGCCGGCGAAAATAGAGCGTGCTCACGACCGTCGTGGTGTCGGTGCGATACTGGTGCCCGAATTCCAACGAATCGATGTCCTCGGGCTTTAGCCGCGGGTTGCCTACGCGGAGATTCTGCGGGTCTTGGTATTCGGCAAACGGATTCAAGTCGTCGCCTTCCGGCCGCCGCACCCGACGGCTGTAGTTGAGCTGCAATTCATGCGGCCCGCCCAGCGACCGGGCAAGGTGCAACGAGGGATAGAGGTTAAAGTTGTCGTTGGGGATCGTCGTGTCGGTCCCCACCAGATGCGAATCCACGCTCGCCTGCTCCATCCGGAGGCCGGCGAGCATCGCCAGCCCGTCCCACGTCCGTTCACCCGTGACGTAGATCGCGTGCACGTTCTCTTCGAACTTGAAGCGGTTTGTCTGCACGGGATCGACCACCGTGTGACCACTGGTCGCACCCACGTAGGTTCCGCGGAAGTCGAGGTCGCTGCGATGCCGCTCCCACACATAGCCGCTGTCTGCTTTGATTTCGCCCGGCAACACGCGGTTGTATTCCACGTTGGTTTCCAAGCTCTGCTGAAACTGACGGATCAGGGTCGCCGTCAATTCATCTGCCTGCACCGGGACGCGATACGTTTCCACGTAGTGATTGTCTTCCTCTTCCGCCGTGTCCGAGAAGCGCACATCGGTCGCAAACCGGTGGTCCGCCCCCGCCAGATCACGGCTGAAATGCGCAGAAAGATCGATGTCGCGTTCGTATTCATCGTCCCTTCGCCGCCGGTCAAAACGGCCCGTCGGCCCGGCCGATGGGTCCGCCACGGTTTCCGTCGTCGTCAGGTCCGTGCGTAAAAACGTGCGGCGGTTAAAGCTGCCCGCCACGCCAAGCACCGTCGCCGGATCCGGACGATAATCGATGCTGCCCCGGACGATGCGCGAGAGCGGCCGGGCGTGCTCCCGCCCGCTTTGCGTTTGGGCGTAACTTCGGGTCCCCTCCGCGGTGCGCACGACCCGCTCCCGCTGCGTTGTGCGCACCCGGTCATCCTGCCGCACGCTCGCGCTGCCGGTCGCGTCCCAGCGGCATGTTTTGGCCCCAACGACCAACGTGGTGCTGTAGCGGTCATCCGGCCCCGCGTTCATGGTCCATGTCCCGCTCGTGCCGTTCTTCACGGGCCGCTTCGTCACCAGATTGATGATCCCGCCCGTCCCGTCGGGTTTGTATTTGGCCGAGGGATTGGTGATGATTTCAACCCGGGCCAGCGAATCGGAAGGCATCTGTTCCAATGCGGCTCCGCGATTCGTCGTCAGGATCGACGACTCCCGGCCATCGATCAATAGGGTGACGCTACTCGATCCCCGCAGACTCACGTTGCCATCCAAATCGACCGTGAGTGACGGCACGTTTTGCAACAGGTCTGCCACCGATCCTCCGGCGCTCGGCGACCTCGTGGGCGACCTGACGGATTCGCCTTCCCCGGTCGAAATTAAGCTCTTCTCCACGGACACCGCTTGGCTCCGCCGCAAGGCTCCGGAAATCAAAGCCCTGATCGAAGCGGTGCCGGGCGTGGTCGATACCAACGACGGCCTCGTTCTCACCGGCCCGACGTTGAACTTCCGCCTGCGTCCGTTGGCCGTGCGGCGCGCCGGCCTCACCAGCGCCGACATCGCCGCCACGCTCGACACGGCTCTGCTCGGACGCACCGCGTCCTCCATCCTCGAAGGGGATCGCGTGATCCAGATTCGCGTGCTCACCGAACCCGCCAGTCGCGACCGTCTCGCCGCCATCCGCGACCTGCCGTTGCGCACGCCCGATGGCGGCCTGGTCAAGTTGAGCGAGCTCGCCGACGTCGTGGAGGAGCCCGGTCAACTGGAGCTACACCGTGAAGACCTGCGGCAACGGGTCGCGGTAACGGCCGCCTTTGAAAATCGCGATCTTGGCCGCGGCATCGCGGAGATTCAGGCGCGGCTCGCGCAAGATCCGTCCCTCCCCGCAGGCGTGGTCGAGTTCGGCGGACTTTTTCACCAACAACAGGAAAGCTTCCGGAATCTACTCGTGGTGCTGGTGCTCGGCATCGCGCTCGTTTTCACCGTGCTCATCATCGAGTTCCGCCGGCTCGGCGAGCCGATCGCGATTGTCTTCGGGTCGGTGCTCGCCCTGTTCGGCACCCTCCTCGCCCTCTGGCTCACCGGCACGACGTTGAACATCGTGAGTTTCCTCGGCGCCATCATCGGCGTCGGCATCGTGGCAAAGAACGGCATCCTCATGCTGGATCTGGTGGGCCATGATCAGCGCGATGGCGCCGATCTCACGGAGGCGTTGGTGGGAGCGGCGCGGCGCCGCCTGCGGCCCATCTTGATGACTTCGCTCGCCACGGTATTGGCCATGCTGCCGCTGGCGTGGGGCATGGGTCACGGCGCCGACATGCTCCGTCCGCTGGCGGTCGGCATCATCGGCGCGATGGCCATCTCGATGCTCTTTTCCCTCGTTGCCACCCCGACGGTTTACCACCTGCTGGCCTCGAAACGGCCCTCCACCACGTGACCGCCGGCCCTTCACCGGCTTTCGCTTGGCGAACGTCCGGCCTCCCGTCATGGTTTATCGGTTATGCGCATTCTGGTCGTAGAAGATGAAAAAAAGGTCGCGTCGCTCATCGGCGTCGGACTCGAGGCCCAAGGGTTTGCCACCCGCATCTGCCATGACGGTGACACGGCCTACGCGCTTGCCGCCGAAGAGAACTTCGACGCCATCATCATGGACATCATGCTTCCCGGCCGCGACGGCCTCAGCGTCCTGCGCAAGCTCCGCGGTGAGAAGAACGCCGTGCCCGTCCTCCTCCTCACCGCGCGGGGCGATCTCAACGAGCGCGTGGAAGGCCTCGACCTCGGCGCCGACGACTATCTGCCCAAACCGTTTTCGATCACGGAACTCATTGCCCGCCTCAAGGCCGTGCTGCGCCGGCGCCAAGGGTCCGGCCTGAATATCCAGCGCTGCGCCGATCTCAGCCTCAACCTCTCGACCCGGGAAGTGAAACGCGGCGATACCCGCATCGAACTCACCAACCGTGAGTTTGCCCTGCTCGAATGCCTCATGCGCACCCCGGGCAAACCCGTCACCCGCGTCGAGATCAGCCAGATCGTATGGGGACACCAATTCGATCCCGGCACCAACTTCGTTGATGTAGCGGTCCAACGGTTACGCCGAAAGATCGACGAACCCTTCGCCTCGAAGCTGGTGCAGACCGTGCGCGGCCTGGGCTACACCATCGAAGACGCCCCATGAGACCGACCCGGCTGCCCATCCGGCTGAAGTTCGCCTTGTGGGCCTCCGCCCTCACGGGCGTCGTGTTGCTGGTGTATTCGGTGGGCACGTTCATCAACCTCTACCAGGAGCAGCTCGAAGCCGTCGACCTGACCCTCGCCAGCGAAGGGCGAGCGCTCACCCAGGCCCTCGGTCCCGCCGGCACCGACCCCACCGCCGAGGAGATTGACCGGCAACAGCCGTGGCTGTCGTTCGCCCATTTCGACGAAAACGGCCAACTGCGAGTCGCCTCGACCACGCTGCCCGAAAGTGTCGCGCGCGCCGCACTCAGCCACCCGGCCATCCACACCGTATCCAAAGATGGCTACACGTGGCGCATGGGCGCCTGGGCCCAGGCCGACCAAACCTACGTTGTCGCCTACGACCTGGAGGAAGTGCACGACATCATCGCCGACCTCGTCCTGTCCTACTTGGTTTCCCTGCCCGTGGTGCTCACCGTCGCCGGCGCCGGTGGATGGTGGGTCTCTGGTCGGGCGCTCGCCCCGTTGCGCGCCTTCACCGCCACCGCCGAAGGCATCCAGGCCGCCCAACTCGACCAACGCATGCCGGTGCCGGCGGCGCACGACGAGGTAAGCCGGCTCGCCACGGTGTTGAACGCCCTGTTCGCGCGCCTCGAAACCAGTTTCGCCCAAGCCCAACGCTTTGCGGCCGACGCCTCCCATGAGCTGCGCACGTCGCTGACCGTCATGCAGGGCGACGTCGACCAACTCCTGCACGACGCCGCCCTGCCCCCGAGCCATGAGGCGCGCCTGCTCAGTCTGCAGGAAGAGATCGGCCGCCTCGACCGCATCACTCGCCACCTGTTGCTCCTCGCCAAGTTCGACGCCGGCCAAGCGTCGTCGCATTTCAATCCGATCGATCTCACCGACCTGTTCCGCGAAACGGCCGAAGATGCCGAGATGCTCGCCTCCGGCAGCGGGCTGAGCCTGGTGGTCGAGGATGAGGGACCTGTCACCGTATCCGGCGACGCCGTGCAGCTGCGCAGCCTTCTGTTGAACCTGTGGCAAAACGCCGCCCGCTACAATCAACCCGACGGACGCATCACCGGCTCGCTCGGCCACCGGAACGGGCAGATCGAAATCCGCATTGCCAACACTGGCCCCGGCATCCCGCCCGAACTGCGCGACCGGGTTTTCCAACGCTTCTTCCAAGCCGACCCCAGTCGCACGGAACGCCGCGGGCACGGTCTCGGTTTGAGTCTCTGTCAGGCCATCGCCCGCGCCCACGGCGGCGACATCACACTGGACCCAGCCCCAGCAGACGGCTGGACGGCCTTCGTGGTCACACTGCCGGGGGCGGCTTCACCGCCGCGGGGTCACGCGCTAGCGCCGTGACACGGAAGCGGCTACGCCGCCTTTACGGGGCACCTAAGTCGCACGGGGTGCCTGCGGCACTCAGAAGCTCGCTTCGCTCGCTACGGGGTCGGCTGCGCCGACACAGTTCGGAACCGGGTGTCACCCAGCGAAACCCCGTGTCACGCAGTGACCCCGTGCGCCATCCGGCGCACCGTGTTGGCCAACGGACAATCCCGTGCGGGCAAAGCCCGCCCCGAGCAGGCTCTGCCTGCCCCGTGACCGCAGGTCCCCGTGGCGGCAAAGCCGCCCCCGTGTTACCCAACGGACAACCCCGTGCGAGCAAAGCTCGCCCCGCCCCATCATCCCCGCGCCAGATGGAATGTCACCGGCCCACTCGTCGACCGCGGTGCGCCCGGCCACGCCTGCGGACGATACTCCAGCGCCACCTCATGCGCGGAAACCGTCACGCCACAGATGCTCCGCGTAGCCGCGTCTGAGCGACTCATGTTGACCGAAAACGCGCCGTTCCCCGCGTCATGAGATTCATGATACCGCCAAGCCTCGGCGTCGGTTAAATTGATCCAGGCGGCGTAGCGCGCCCGCCGATCCGCGATCACCTCAGCCGGCCGAAAACTCGACGAACTCCACGGCGGCACCAAAGCCTCTCCGGCCAGCTCATGTAACGTCCGCCCATCCCAATGCCAGCCGGCCACGCTCGCCGCCCCTCGCCCCGGCGCGAGGCCGGCCAAGTGAAACGGCGGCAACCCGACCACCGTCGCATCGCCCAAGGCTCGACGTAGATCCGCCAGACTACACGACCCGGCGAGGTTTCTCACCAACGTTCCCCGACTCGGGCGTTCGATCATCACGGGACGGACGTCGCTCGCCCCAGGCGTTGTATAATCGTTGAGTAAGGCGACGCTCAAACCGCAGTCATTCACCGCCAACCACGTCCCCCCTCGTTCCCCATCCAGCGGACAAAGATAACTCACCCCCGAGGCGGCGGTGCCTTGTTGCGGCGTGCCTTCGGCCCCGCGGGTGTGGCGTTCGTCGCGATTGAACCACAGGCGATAGCCGGATCCGGCTTCGCCACCATCACGCCGCCAACTTACCGTGCACATGCGACGGCGTTCCCTGCCTGCCCTTGCTGATATTTCAGCGTCGAAGGGGCCATGCCGAAGTCCAGGCCCGGTTCGACGCCCAGCAGGCGGCCCATCACTGCAATCAACGCGTAGTGGTGAATCGTGTGGCTCAGCAAAAACTCCAGCTCCCGCAACACCGACGTGACACTCACGGTGCCCGGACTGGTTTCCATGTGCATGCGCAACGTGCCATCGACGAGCCGTCCGCGTTCGTCCGCCAAGCGGGCCACGAGTCCTTCCAAAATCCCGGTGGCGTAAGCGACATCCTGCTCCACCAGAGGATCACGCGCCCTATTCTCGTAATCGATCTCTCCGGAATCCAAGCCATGCGCGAAGCCCTGGTAGTGCTCGATCACGTGGCGCATGTGCCCGCCGATCGCGCTGTTGAAACAACTCGGCACCCGCGTCGCGTAGCGTTCGCCCCCGAGCGAACCAAGCAACGCGATCCCTTGGCGCAACACGATCAGATTGGCGTCGAGGGCAGCGGTGATGGCAACAAGCGGGATCATGACAAGGTCGAGAAATGACAGGTGAAGCGTGCGAGGATGCCCGGCGAGAAATTATTCCTGCCGGCGCCGTCGACCATCCAACACCCCAAACCCATCGCGCTCCCCGCAGCCACGTCCAGCCGACACCCCGCCGACACCCGATTGGCACACAGCCACACAGCCGCACGGCACCGGGGCGGTGTTGCCGCCCTTATGGGGCGACCGGGGGTCGCACGGGGTGCCGGCGACGCTGCCCCAGCTCGGAGCCGCGTTTTCACTTTCCAATTCAATCAAACCCCGCGCCAACGGACCCTCGGCGTGACCCAATCGACCCTCGACAAATTATACTAACCGCTTAGCATAACAACCGTGAATCACACGACCGTAAGCCGGAAGGGCGGGCGAGCCCGTTCCGACGCTAAGACACGCGCCAACCGAGCCAAGGCTTCGGCCTACTGGGAAGCCGTGCGCGAGGGTAAACGCCCGCCTCCCCGCCGCGCCAAGTCTCCGCCTCCGCCCGCCGTCATCGCGGATCGCTTAGTCGACTACTGCCGGACCCATGACATCACGACGCTGGAGGTCTTTGGATCCGTCTCCCGGGGCGAGGCGCGACGCGGCAGTGATATCGACCTATTAGTCAGCTTTGCGACCAATCCCGGCAGCCAATTTTTCGCCATGGAGTCGGAAATGAGCGAGCTCGTCGGCGTGCCCGTCCACCTCCTCACCCGTGAGACGGTAGAGCAGATGACGAATCCTTTCCGCCGCGATTCTATCTTGGCCGACGCCCGGGAGATCTATCGTGCCTAACGACAAGCATCGGTCAGACGCCCACCTCCACGACATGCTGGAGTCCGCCCGCTTGATTCATGGTTACATGGATGGGATAGCGTTCGCGGATTTCTGGGCCAACCAAGAGAAACGCGACGCCGTAGCCCTGCGCCTGTCGGTCTTGGGTGAGGCTGCCCACAAACTCGATAAGACCTTCGAAAAGGACCTACCGGGAGTCCCCTTCAAAAATATCCGCGGCCTGCGCAACCGGATCGCGCACGACTATGGCGCCGTGGATTTCAAGATCGTGTGGGAAGTCACCCAAAAGGAAATCGCTCCCCTCATCGCCACCCTCGAAGCCTACTTCAGCGAAGGAAACAGGACCTAACTGAGCGGCGCCCCGTCAATAGACGGTTCCACGGCCGACTGTCGCTTCGCTCGAGACATGGTTAAAGAAGTCTAACCATTCAGCAGCCATTCAACGCGTAAACGGAGAGGTTCGACGGCAAGGCCGCTCCATCCGCCGCAGACGGATTATCCCGCGAAACGCGGGATGTAGGATGGCGTTGAGACAGGCCACGGAAACCCGTTTCCAGTAGCGAGGCTCACCGCCACTTCATTCGGAGCGGCTGATTCTGAGCGAAACGGTAGTGAAGCCCATGTCAGGCCACTCACTTCGTTCGTAGACGTGTCCATGGCCGACTGTCGCTTCGCTCGATACGTGGTTAAAAAACCTAACCCGTCAGCGTGCCCAAGTCAGACGCTTCAGCCGCACCACCTTCAGCTCGCGCCTCTGTCAAAATTCAGGTTTCAGATTTCAGGTTTGAGATTTATGGATAGTCGACGCCATGGATTCCTGCTGCAGCCCCCAACGCCCCCCAGCGCCTGCCTCCGCAACTCAAGTGAGTGAGGTGGGCTTCGCGCCCGACGTGTCGCAGACCAACCCCGCCCCCCGTTTCGCCCGCATCAGTTCAGGTTCGACCGACGGCATGCGTCTGATCCCGGGTGGCACGTTTCAGATGGGCAACGAAGGCGACTACGGCTTTCCCGCCGACGGCGAAGGTCCCGTGCACGCGGTCACCCTGCCCGCTTTCTACCTTGATGCGACCTGCGTCACGAACGAGCAGTTCAACGCCTTCGTCAACGCCACCGGCTACAAGACCGAAGCGGAACGCTTTGGCTGGTCCTTCGTTTTCCAAGGCCATCTGTCTGCGGCCCAACAGGCCACTGCGGTGCGCGCGCGGGTGGTGGGCAGCGAGTGGTGGTGTCGCGTCGACGGCGCCACGTGGCGCCATCCCGAAGGCCCCGGCACCCACATTAAAAAGCGTTGGCCCCACCCCGTCACCCAAGTCTCGTGGCACGACGCCATCGCGTATGCCGCTTGGACCGGCAAACGCCTGCCCACCGAAGCCGAATGGGAATACGCCGCCCGAGGCGGATTGGCCGGACACCGTTTCCCCTGGGGTGACGACCTCGAGCCCGGGGGCAAACACCGCATGAACGTCTGGCAAGGCACCTTCCCCACGCGCAATACCGAAGCCGACGGGCATTTCGGCCCCGCCCCGGCCCAGACGTATCGAGCCAACGGTTACGGCCTCTACCAAATGACCGGCAACGTCTGGGAATGGTGTTGGGACTGGTTTGACCCGAGCTACTACGATCAATCCCCCACCGAGGCGCCGCTCGGCCCCGCCACCGGCGACCGCCGGGTGATGCGCGGCGGCAGTTACCTGTGCCACGCCAGCTACTGCAACCGCTACCGCACCGATGCCCGCAGCAGCAACACCCCCGACAGTGCGACGACGAACCTCGGCTTCCGCTGCGCCCGCGACGCGTAACGTCGCCGGGAGCTCGCAGGGCGAGGCACGGGGGCGGGGCGCCTGCGGCGCCTTTACGGGGCGACCTAGGTCGCACGGGGTGCCGGCGGCACTCAGAAGCTCGCTTCGCTCGCTACGGGATCGGCTACGCCGAAACAGTTCGGAACCGCGTTTCGCCCAATGAAACCTCGTGTCATCCCGTGCCCCCGTGCGCCATCCAGCGCTCCATGTCAGCCAACGGACAACCCCGTGCGGGCAACGCCCGCCCCGAGCAGGCTCTGGCCTGCCCCGTAACCGCAGGTCCCCGTGGCGGCAAAGCCGCCCCCGTGTCGCAACGCGACCCCGTAACCACAGGTCCCCGTGGCGGCAAGGCCGCCCCCGTGTCGCAACGCGACTTCGTAACCGCAGGTCCCCGTGGCGGCAAGGCCGCCCCCGCGTTTTGCCTCGTAAAGCACCGTCCCGCAGCGCGAAATCGTCAGCGTGCCCGCGCGAACTGTGAAACATTTCACCGAGCTGTTTGCCTATCAAAGCAGCAGCGCAATGGCCCACCGCATTTATCTACTTTCGCAGACGTGGCCCCCGGAGGAGAAATATTCACTGACGGACCAAATCCGGCGCGCCAGCCGATCCATTGGCGCTAATCTCGCGGAATCGTGGGGCAAACGCCGCTACCCTGCTCATTTTCTTTCCAAGTTGACTGATGCGGATGCCGAAAACCACGAAGTCGAACATTGGCTCAGCGTGGCACATCAAGACGGCTATCTGAAAACCGAGGACCTGAACGATCTACTCGAGCTCAAACGTAAGGTTGGAAGACTGATCGGCGGAATGATCGAAAATCCGGAGCCGTATTTGCTCCGTTAGGCGGCGCGCTGCCGCCACGGGGTCACGCGCTGGCGCCGTGAGACGGGGGGCGGGGCGCCTGCGGCGCACAGGGCCTCGCGAGGCGAGGCACGGAAGGCGGCTGCGCCGCCGCTACGGGGCGACCTAGGTCGCACGGGTGCCGGCGGCACTTAGAAGCTCGCTTCGCTCGCTACCGGATCGGCTACGCCGACACCGTTCTGAACCGCGTTTCGCCCAATGAAACCCCGTGTCACGCCGTGACGCCGCGCGCCATCCAGCGCTCCGTGTCAGCCAACGGACAACCCCGTGCGGGCAAAGCCCGCCCCGAGCAGGCTCTGCCTGCCCCGTGACCGCAGGT
>CAXBDS010000144.1:0-13368 GCA_963974355.1 uncultured Opitutaceae bacterium | reverse complement strand
CCGCGTTTCGGCGCGCGAAGGACCGGTGGGCGAAGTGGCGACGGCGCTCAATCACCTGCTCGACGAGGTCGGCACGCTCGTGACGGACGTGCAGGCGCAAGCGCGGCAACTCGCCGGGGTGGCCGAGCAGGTTTTGGCCTCGACCAAGCAGCTCGGCCAGGACGCGACGCAGCAACACGCCGATATCACCAGCACGGCCGCGCTTGTCCAATCGATGGCGGCGACGATCGATACGCTCTCCGCTGAAGCGACGACTGCCAGCGCCGCCGCAGGCCGGGCCGGAACCGCCGTCACGGCGGGCGCCGCCGCGATGCAGCAGGTCACGGGGCGGGTCGAGACGATCCGGGAAAACGTCTGGAGCGGCGCCAAGAAACTGCGGCGACTGGGCGACCGCGCCCGCGAAATCAACGCACTCGTCAGCACCATCGAACACATTTCCGCGCAGACCGACATCCTGTCCCTCAACGCCACCATCGAAGCCACGCACGCCGGAGAGCAGGGGCGCGGATTTGTCGTCGTGGCCGAGGAAGTGCGCAAGCTCGCCGAGCAGGCGGCGGGCGCGACGCAGGAGATCACCCGCCGCGTCCTCAGCATCCAGTCAGAAGCGGCCGAGTCGGTGGCGGCCCTCGACGCGCAGATCGAGCACGTCGAGGCGGGCACGAAGGCCGTGAGCGCGGCCGACGCGGCCCTCGAGAGCATCCGCGGTGCGGTTGCCGAAATGACCGGCTTGACCGAGAGCATCGCCCGCGCGGCGCAGGAGCAGACCGTCGAGGTCCAGTGGATCATTCGCGCGCTCGGCGCCGTGAACCAATTGGCGCAGACGGCGAAAGACGGGACCGCCTCCGCCGATGAATCCCTCGCCGACTTGACTCGATTGACCCGCGAGCTCCAGGAGCGCGCGACGCGCTTTCGCATCCAACCATGACGCGAACGCTGGCAGCATCGGGTTTGGCGGAGTTGGTCGAGCGTTTTGGCGCACGGTTGGCGGGCTTGGCGTGCGCCCCCGAACAGCTTTCGGCGACCTTTGAACTCGCGGCCGAGTTGGAGATGGCCGCCCTCGATGCGGAGCAGCCCTTGCTCGCGGGTGCGGCGATCACGTTGCACCAGAAAGTCGCGGAGTTTGCGGATTCCCCGACCGGATCCGTCGGACTCGATGGCCTCGCCCGCGTGTGGCAGGCGCATGGTTTGCACCTGCTCAACGGCACCGAGGTGGAACGCGATGAGGCGTGGCGCGCGCTGCAACCCTACCTGTTGGTCAGCGAGGAGGCCGCGATGGCGAGCTGGGATCGTTCGGGGGCGAGTGAGGGCTTGATCGCCGATGCGCAAGCCGAGGCGGATGCGTTGCGCTTCCTCGCGGATCTCGACACCGAGGCGGACGAGCCGGGCGAAATGGCGGGGCGCCCCGGGGGGGACGAGATGCCGGCGGACCCCGAGGCGGCGCTCGAACCGGAGGCGACCGCAGAGGCGTTTTTGGCGAGCCTGGGCGATGGCGCGGGCGAATTTCAGCCGATGCGGACGACCCCGGTGGCGCGATCCGCGCCGGGTCCCACGCTGGTTACGCCGCCGGAAACCGGCGCGGTGCCGGCCGAGATCGTTGCGGCCTTCGGGGAGGAAGCCGCGCAGGCCTTGCTCGAAATGGAGCAGGCCGTGCTCGCGTGGGAAAAGGCGCCGACCCAGTCGACGTCCTCGTTGCGCGAAATCTATCGTTTGGCGCACTCGCTGAAGGGCGCGGCGCAGTCCGTGGGGCTCGCGCAGCCGGCGCGAGTGTTGCACCGCTTGGAGGATGGGTTGGACCGCGTGTTGACCCGAGACGCACCCGGGGATGCCGCTGGATTTACGCGCTTGGTTTTGACGGTGATCGACGACCTGCGTTTTGCGCTGGGCGAGCCGTCTTGGTCGGAAGAGGCGGCGGCGGAGCTGATCGATCGGCTGGATGCGTTTGAAGCGGGCTCTGCGCCCGTGCCACCGCGCCGCGATGAGGCGGCGGCACCGGCGGCCGGGCCGAGCGTTGATCGTTCGCTCCGGGATCATCCGACGATTCGGGTTGATGTGAGTCGGCTCGATGGGCTCATGAATCTGGCGGGCGATTTGTTGGTCAATCGCTACCGCCTCAACCGAAAGCTGCAGCAGGTGAACGTGCTGCGCGGTGGTCTGGAGCAGACGCACGATCGCTTCGACCGCCTGGTGGTCGATCTGGCGTCGCGACCGCCCGGACCGCTGTCGATTTTGTCGGCCGCGTTGCCGCACGAAGGACGGGAGATCGCAACGCCGGGCGACGCGGCGACGCTGGCGCGCGTGCTCGGCGAAACCGTCGGCGACATGCGGGAGCTGACGAGCCAGATCGATCGGCAGCTGGGGTCGTTTTCGGCGGAAGCCTATCAATTCACCACGCTCACGCACCAGTTGCAGAGCGAAATCACGCGGGCCCGGCTCGTGCCCTTGGCGCAGCTGTTTCCCCGGCTCGAGCGAGCGGTGCACGATGCGGCGGCGGCCGAGGGCAAGCCGGTGAGTCTCGTGACGGCGGGCGGTGACACGCCGGTGGATAAATTTGTTTTGGATCGGCTTTTCAACCCGTTGCTCCACGTGCTGCGCAACGCGGTGGTGCACGGTATCGAATCTTCAGATACACGGGCCGCGGCCGGCAAGCCGGCGGTGGGCACCATCACCGTGCGTGGTCGCGGCGAGGCCGGGCGGATCGAACTCGAAATCACGGATGACGGGGCCGGTCTCGACCGGGACGCGATCATGCGGGCCGCCCGTGAGCGGGGCTGGGTGAACCCGGAGGTCGAGCTCCGGCCGGAGGAGGTGGTGGAACTGATCTTTCACCCGGGCCTGTCGACGGTCGAAACCACGACCCCGCGAGCAGGGCGGGGCGTCGGGCTGGATGCGGTGCGCGAAGAGATCACGCGACTGGGCGGCGCGATCGTGGTCCGTTCGGCGCCGGGCGCGGGAACGACCTTTGGGTTGACCTTGCCGCTTACGCTAACGGTCACGCGGGCGATGTTTGTCCGCTGCGGCGATCATTTGTTTGCGGTGCCGTTGAGCGGCGTGGAGCGCGTCATCAACGTGGAGCCGACGGCGTTGCAGCCCGACCCGGCGGGCGACGGCGAGGTGTTGGCCCTGTCGGGTGGGGGCGCGGCGGCCGTGATCCGGCTGGGGGACCGGTTGGCGCTCGACGCGGGAGCGGTGCGGCAGGCGATTGTCCTGCGGGGCGGGTCGCTGCCGACGGTGTTGTTGGTGGATCGCGTCGAACAGAAACTCGATATCGTGGTGAAGCCGTTGGGGGCGTTTTTGACGCGGCATCCGTTTTTCGCGGGGGCGACTTTGACGGGCGAGGGCCGGGTGGTGTTTATCTTGGATCTGCTTCGCTTGAGCGGAGCCGGGCCCACCGCGCGACGCCGGACTGGCGGGCGGGCGGAAGGGGACTCGTCGCCGGGAGGGCGGGCCGGATCCAAGCGTGTGCTGGTGGTGGACGACTCGTTGAGCTTGCGGCTGTTGATGAACCGTCACCTGCAGAGTTTGGGGTGCGAGGTCACGATGGCGGCGGATGGCAGCGAAGCCTTGGAGACGTTGCGCGCGGCCGACTTTGACTTGGTCATTTCCGATTTGGAGATGCCGCACACCAATGGCTTCGAGCTGCTCAACGAGATCCGCGCGCACCCGGTCTGGAGTGGTCGGCCGGCGGTGATCGTGACGACGCGAGACACCCCGGCGTATCGGGCCCGGGCTGCGGCGATGGGCGCCGCGGACTATCTCATCAAACCGATCACCCGTGATCAACTGGCCGGCTTGGTCCAGCGACTGCTCGTCCCCGCGATGGGCACCGGGCCAGGCTCGGTTCCCGTCGGTAAACCTGAAAACACGTTATGAGCCAAGCGCCGCACAACATCGAAGAGCTCTGGGCATTGAGCGAACTGGAGCAACGGGTTGAGACCAAACCCAACCCCATCGACATGGAGACCCTGGCCGGGCGTTACGCGGCGCTCGGCTGGGCGGACGAAGCCCGGAAAATGCGCCAGCGCGCCGAGACGTGCCCGATGCCGGTCGAGTCGCCGGCCCCCGTCAAGCCTGCGGAGGCACCGGAACCGCCTTCGAGCGTGACCACCTCCCAGGCTCCCTCGGCCCCGGCGCCCGCGCCACCGGCGCCGGTTGAGGGCCCGCGAATTTTGCGCGGACGTTTCACCCCGCCGGTATTGATTCAGTTGTTACGCGTGTTGCACCTCACCGAGCAGAGCGGCGAACTCGTGCTCGAAGCGGCGGGCGGGATCGTGGTCTCGGTGACCTTTGAGCAAGGGCAACTCGCGACGGCTCATGCCACCGGCGGCGAGGAAGGCGAGACGGCAGTGCACCAGGCACTGCGGCTCAAGGGGGGGCGCTACCAGTTTTTGGCCAAACCCGTCTCCGCAACCAATCCCAACCTGCCTCCCGACACCGCGGGGCTTATCGCGGTTTTCGCCGCCGAAGTCGCCACCCCCTGAGGTCGCCACCACCCGTGACCGTTCCCTCCCTGATCGCCCGAACCCTTTTCTAAGATGGCCCGCATCCTTGTTGTAGAAGACGACCGCGCCACGGGGCAGCTTGTGCTCACGCTCCTGACGGGCATGGGCCACGACGCCGAATTTGCCGCCGATGGCGGCGCCGCTTTGAAGCTCCTGCAGGAACAGACGGTTAACCTCGTGATCTCCGACGTGCACATGGCTCCCATCGGCGGCTTGGAACTGCTGGAGAAGGCCAAGGCTTTTACGCCGCAGACCCGCTTCGTGATGTTCTCGGGCGATACGTCACCGGAACTGCATGCGCGCGCCCTGAAGCTCGGCGCGGTGGATTTTTTGGCCAAGCCCATGCGCATCGACCGGTTGAAAAAAGTGCTGGATCGCGTGAACGATCCGGTGCCCGTGCCGGCGCCCCCCCGTGACGTGACGCTGGAAGCCGAAGTGGTGCCCACGCGGGTCGCGCCGGAGAAGGATTTCGAGACGACGGTGCTGCCGTTTTTCCCGGGGCCGGGGCTGGCCGTTGTGCGGCAACGTCTGAGTTGGGTGGCGCAGGCCCGATCGCACGTGCTGATCGATGCGCGGCGCGGCGTGCTCAGCCGTGAAGTGTTGGAGGCCTTTCACCATCACTCGCTCTACGCCCACGCGACGCTGCGCATCATTAATTTCGAAACGGAAAACCCGGAGCAGTTGCGCACGCGCTGGAAGGAAGACGGCGCGGGTTGGTTGCAGGAAGTGGGCAGCGGCACGCTGGTGCTGCTCGCGCTGGATGCCTTGCCGGTGGACGTGCAGGGCGTTTTGGCGGGCCTCGTGCGCTCCGAGTTCAAGGCTCGCATCATCGCCACGATTCGCGGCGATCCCGATGTGCTGGTGGCGGAATCCCGTTTGCACGAAGGCCTCTATTTCCGTCTCGCATTGTTTTCGACCCGGGTCGCGCCTCTGGCCGAGACGGCCGAAAGCGTGCCGCAGTTGTTGGCCGATGCGGTGGCGGCAAGCAAGGCCTGGTTGGGGGGCGCGGCGCCGCCGGAGGTGGAGGACACCGCCCGGGCGGCCCTCGTGGCCTATGCCTGGCCGCAAAATCACTTCGAGCTGCGTCGGCTGGCGGACCAGTTGGCGTCGCGCCTCGAGGTCGGTGAGGCGATCAAGTTGAAACATTTGCCCGATACCGTCGCGGGCGCCCATTGGCCGACCCTGGCGGAGCATTTGCAGACCTCGGCGACCGCTTACATTCGGCGGGTCGAGCGCACGATGCCCGACCTCGGGCGGGTGGCGGAGGTGTTGGGGGTGGGGCGTTCTGCTTTGGCCCGGCACCTGGCGGATCCGTCTCAACCGGTGTTTCAGTTCAGTTTCGATGGTGCGACGAAACCGCCGTTTCCCACGCCGGGTCCAGCCGCCGACCCCGCCCCGGCGCCCGTTTCGTTGCGGGCCAAGTCGGCTCTGGCGCCGATGATCGAGCGGGTGTTGCTCGTTTCGGGCGACGACGTGGTGCGATCCAGCTTGGCGGGGCGCCTGGCGGCCTCCAATCGCGAGATTGAGGAGGCGGAGGACTTGCTCGCGGCCGTGTCGATTTTGGCGCGCGCCCGCGTGCCGTTTGATTTCGCGTTGATCGCGCCGCCGTCGGACGTCTTCACCCTGCGCGAGCTCGGCGGGCAACTCATCCGCGTCGCGCCGACGCTGGCGATCGCGCTGTTGGACGACAAGGCCGCGCAGACGGATCAGGACCCGTATCACGTGGTGCGGAGCATGCCGGAAACCGCGGTCGAATTGGTCGAGTTGTTGGCGTTGCTGCGGAAGCGCAAGCGGAGGGCACATGACGCTATTTGGAATGGTTGAGTGATCGCGGTGCGTAGATACCGACTGATCCCCGGCTTGCTTCGTTCGGCGAGGTTGGCCGCAATTGTCGCCGTGCGATGGTTTGGGGTGATGCTTATCGGAGTCATGGGGGCGGTGTCTTCCGCCGGTGGCGTCGGCGCCGCTGAACTCACTCCGGTGGTCTTGCAACTGAAGTGGCGGCACCAGTTTCAGTTCGCCGGTTATTACGCGGCGATCGAGCAGGGTTACTACCGTGAGGCCGGCCTCGACGTGAGTTTGCGCGAAGCGATGCCGGGCCACGATCCGGTGAACGCGGTCCTGAGCGGTGAAGCGGAATTCGGGGTCGGCACGTCGGAGCTCATCCTGCTGCGCGCCGAGGGCAAACCGGTCGTGGTGCTGGCCAACATTTTCCAACACTCGCCGCTGGTATTGCTGGTGCGGGACGACGGCTCGGCGCCGGACCTGCAGTCGCTGCATGACCAACCCTTGATGATCGAGCCGCAGTCGGCGGAGTTGTTCGCCTACTTCCGCAACGAAGGCATCGACCCGTCGAAGCTGAACATCGTGCACCACTCCTTCAGCGTGGAGGACCTGATCGCGCGGCGCGTGGCGGGCATGTCGGGCTACAGCACCGACGAGCCCTTCAGTCTGCGGGAGCGTGGCGTCTACTACCAGCAGTTTACGCCGCGGGCGGGCGGCATCGATTTCTACGGCGACAACCTGTTCACGACGGAAAAACAAATCGCGCATCATCCGCAGCGCGTGCGGGCGTTTCGGGAGGCCAGCCTGCGTGGTTGGGACTACGCGCTGGCGCATCCGAAAGAGATGGTCGACCTGATCCAGCGGAAGTATCGCGGGGACAAGAGTCGTGAGCACTTGGAATTCGAGGCCGAACGCACGGAGCAGTTGATGCACCCCGGCTTGATCGAAGTCGGCCATATGAACCCGGGGCGCTGGCGGCACATGGCGGAGACCTACGCCGAGTTCGGGATGATCCCGCGCGATTTCGATGTGGCGACGATGCTCTACAGCGTGGCGCCGGGGCCCGACCTGCGGCCGTGGTATTGGGCGCTCGGCGTGGCGGGCGGACTCTTGCTCGGCTTGGTCGGGTGGTTCCTGCCGATGATGCGGTTGAATCGCCGGCTGCGGCACAGCGAAAAGCAATACCGCGAACTCGCGGAAAATGCGCCGTTCCCGGTCGTCATCACCGTCGCCGAAACCAGCGAGATCCTGTTCGTCAACGAAGGGGCGGCCGATCTTTTCCGGCAAAGTCGTCGCGAGATGATCGGGCAGTGCGCCGCCGATCACTACCGCTCGCCGGTGGCCCGGATGCAGATATTGCGGCAACTCAATGCGACCGGACGGGTGCACAATGAAGAGGTGGAATTCAATCGGGCCGACGGCACGGGAGTGTGGACGCTGTTCTCCGCCGGCTGGACCGATTTCGGCGGGCACCACGCGATCATCGTTTCATTGAGCGACATCACCAGCCGTCGCGCGATGGAGGCGGAATTGCGCGCCGCGAAAGAGACGGCGGAACAGGCCAACGCCACGCGCAGCCGTTACCTGGCCGTGATGAGTCATGAGATTCGCACGCCGCTGAACGGCATTTTGGGCCTGACGCAGTTGATGATCGAAGACGCCGCCAACCTCGACGATGACCAGCGCGAGAGCCTCGGTATGATCAAGACGGCCACCGACAGCCAGCTCCACCTCGTCAACGAATTGCTGGAGTGGTCGCAACTGGAGGCGCAGGCCGTGCACATGGATCTCACGCCGATGGTGCTGCGCGAGTTCCTGGGGTCGTTGACGGGGTTGTTTCGTCCTGTGGCCGAATCCAAAGGCGTCGAACTGGAGCTGTCTTTCGCCGCCGATACCCCCGAACTCGTCTACGCCGATGGCCAACGGCTCCGGCAGATTCTCTCCAACCTGATTTCCAATGCGGTGAAATTCACCGCCCGAGGCACGGTTTCGCTGGAGGTGGACCCGGTGGAGGCGACCCCGACGGAAGCGCCGGCCGATGCCCGCAAGCGACGGCTCGCGTTCACGGTGCGCGACACCGGCCCGGGCATCGATGCGACGACTCAGGCCAAGCTCTTTGCGCCCTTCGTGCAGGCCGATGCCAGCGTGGCGCGCCGCTTCGGCGGCTCGGGACTCGGTCTTTCGATCAGCGCGGAGCTGGCGCGGCTCATGAATGGCGGCATCACCTTGGAGAGCGAAGTCGGGCGCGGTTCAGTCTTCCGCCTGGAGATCGAAGTCGGCTTGGCAGCGGACGACGGCCAGGCATGATGCGGGCCGATGCCCGAGTTGCCCGACATCACCGTTTACCTGGAGGCGTTGGAGCGGCGCGTGGTCGGGCGAGAGCTGAAGCGTGTGCGGCTCAACAACCTGTTTGTGCTCCGCACGGCGCGCCCGTCCATCGAGTCGTTGGCCGGGCGGCGCGTCCTGGCACTGCGGCGGTTGGGCAAACGCATCGCCTTCGGTTTCGACGGTCGGGAGGCGGATCCGCTTTGGCTGGTCATGCACCTCATGGTGGCGGGGCGCCTGCAATGGCAGCCGGTCGGCCAGACGAAGGACGCGCGCGGAAAACACGTCTTGGCGACGCTGGAATTCGAGACCGGCCATCTGGTCTTTACCGAAGCGGGCACCACGAAACGCGCGTCTCTGCATGTCGTCAGCGGCGATGCCGGGTTGGCGGCGCATGAGCCGGGTGGCGTGGACGTGGGGGCGATCACGCCGGAGGACTTCACGGCGGCGTTGACGGCTCGCAACCGCACCGTGAAGCGCGTGCTCACGGATCCCCACGTATTCAGCGGCATCGGCAACGCCTACTCCGACGAGATTCTGCACGCCGCGCGCCTGTCGCCCTTGAAGCTGACCGGCGCGTTGACGGCGGCAGAAACGGAGCGGTTGCTCGCGGCGGTGCAGACGACACTGACGGTTTGGACGGAGCGGCTGCGTGCAGAGGCGGGGGACGGTTTCCCCGCCAAGGTCACCGCCTTCCGTCCGGAAATGGCGGTGCACGGGAAGTTCGGCCAGCCATGTCCGGTGTGCGGCAAAAAGGTGCAGCGTATCCGTTATGCGGATAACGAGACCAACTACTGCCCGACCTGTCAGACCGGCGGCAAACTGCTGGCCGATCGTTCGCTCTCCCGCCTGTTGAAGGGCGACTGGCCCAAGCAGGCGGAAGAGTGAGGCGGTCGACGTCCTCGCGGTGGGGCCGCCTCCGGACGAGCCCTTCGAAATCGGGGCATCACCCCCGTTTTCAAGGCGGGCAGGCAGGCTGCGTTAACTCGCGGCGGTTTCCGCTTTCAGCGAGGCCATGTCGATGACGAAGCGGTATTTCACGTCGCTCTTCAGCATGCGTTCGTAGGCGTCGTTGATCTGGTCCATGCGGATCATTTCGATGTCCGCCGTGATGCCGTGTTCGCCGCAGAAATCGAGCATCTCCTGCGTTTCGCGAATGCCGCCGATCATCGAGCCGGAGAGGCTCTTGCGGCCAACGATGAGCGAGAAGGACGCGATGGGCAGTGGCTTTTCCGGCGCGCCGACCAGCGTCAGATTGCCGTCTGGCGCGAGCAGCGCGAGATAGGCATTCATATCGTGATCGGCGGACACGCAATCGAGGATGAAGTTAAACGAGCCGGCGTGCCGGGCCATTTCGTCGGGGTTGCGCGAGACCACGACCTCATGGGCACCGAGGCGCATCGCATCCTCGATCTTGCTGGGCGAGGTCGTGAACACGACGACATGGGCGCCGAAGGCCCGGGCAAATTTCACCCCCATGTGCCCGAGGCCACCGAGTCCCACGATGCCGACCTTTTGCCCGGGGCCGACCTTCCAGTGGCGCAGCGGCGAGTAGGTGGTGATACCGGCGCAGAGGAGGGGGGCGACGCCGGCGAGGTCTAGATGCTCCGGCACCTTCAGCGCAAAGTGATCCTGCACGACGATGTTTTCCGAATAGCCCCCGTGGGTGGGGCCGCCGATCACCGGCTCGGTGCCGGCATAGGTGCCGATTTGGGTGGGCGAGAATTGTTCGTTGCCGGCCCGGCAGTGAGGGCACGTCAGATCGGCGCCCACCATGCAACCGACGCCTGCAAGATCACCGGCTTTAAACTTGGTGACCTTTGGGCCGACCTTCGTGACGCGGCCCACGATCTCGTGGCCGGGCACGGCCGGGTAGCGGGCGTTGCCCCACTCGTTGCGCACGAAGTGGAGGTCGGAGTGGCAGACGCCGCAGTAGAGGATCTCGATTTGGACATCGGAGTCGGTTGGTTCGCGACGTTGGATGGTCGCGGGAGCCAACGGCGAGGTGGCGCTGCTGGCGGCGTAGGCTTTGACGGAATAGGCGATGGGTTTGGACATAAAGGCAGGCTTGGAAGACTGGAAAAGGGAAGAAATGGGGGACTAGCGGAAGCGCGAATGCATCAGGCGGAATATTGCGCGTCGGTGACGTGCTCGAGCCACTCGACGACCTTGCCGTCGAGGCTTTCCTGGATGGCGAAATGGGTCAGGGCGGTGGTCGGCGCGGCACCGTGCCAGTGTTTCACGCCGGGCGGGAACCAGACGACGTCGCCCGGGCGAATCTCTTCGATGGGCCCGTCCGCGCATTGCACGCGGCCGACGCCGGACGTGACGATGAGCGTCTGCCCGAGCGGATGCGTGTGCCAGGCGGTGCGGGCGCCGGGTTCGAAGGTGACGCTGGCCCCGGCGACGCGGGCGGGCGCGGGCGCTTGGAATTGCGGGTCGATCCGGACGGTGCCGGTAAACCAGTCGGCGGGGCCGACGGCGGAAGGTTGGGCGCCTGCGCGGGAGATTTTCATGATGGAATCGGGAGGTGAGGGTGGAGCCGAGGCGCCCGCGCTCCATGAGCTGAGCCCGAAGCGCGCCAGGAGCCAGGCGCAGGCAGAGGACCTGATAAAGGTGCGACGGGCAAATGGCATGGTGGAAAAGGTCGCGACTATAACCGACGGTCGCTTCGCCGTCGCCCGGCCCCTTGCTCCGCCTGTTGCGATCTTGCGCCAAAGTTCTCCGGCCGGCGGAGCCGGCATGAGGCAGACAAGGGGCGGCGCCGTGACGACCGGCACGGCCGCTGATCAGAGGCCGGTCATCTTTTCCAAGGCTTCTGGGTAACGCTCCCCCTGCACGGGAATGGCGGCGGCGGTTTCGTCGATTTCGCGCAGTTCGTCGGGCGAGAGGGGGGTGGTGATGGCGCCGAGATTTTCGTCGAGGCGCGACAGCTTTGTCGTGCCGGGGATGGGGGCGATCCATGGTTTCTGGGCGAGCAACCACGCGAGGGCGATTTGGGCCGGTGTGCTTTCCCGGCGGGCGGCCACGCGGGCGAGGAGAGCGACGAGGGCTTGATTTGCCGCCAAGGCCTCGGCGGTGAAGCGCGGCAGGCGGCGGCGGAAGTCGGTCGAGTCGAACGTCGTGGTGGCGTTGAAGGCGCCGGTGAGGAAACCCTTGCCGAGCGGGCTGTAGGGCACGAGGCCGATACCGAGCTCTTCGAGCACGGGCATGACGGTCGTTTCCGGGCGGCGGTGCCAGAGGGAATATTCGTTTTGCAAGGCGGCGACGGGCTGCACGGCGTGGGCGCGGCGGATGGTCCCGACGCCGGCTTCGGAGAGGCCGAAGTGTTTCACTTTACCCGCTTGGATGAGTTCTTTGACGGCACCGGCGACGTCCTCGATCGGCACGTCGGGGTCGACGCGGTGTTGGTAGAACAGGTCGATCGTGTCGGTGCGCAGGCGCTTGAGCGAAGCTTCGGCAACCTGACGGATGTTAGCCGGGCGGCTGTTGAGTTTCGGGGCGACGCGCGGGTCGTGGCCGATGTCGAAGCCGAATTTGGTGGCGATCACGACTTGGTCGCGGACCGGCTGGAGTGCTTCGCCGACGAGTTCCTCGTTGGCGTAAGGGCCGTAGACCTCGGCGGTGTCGAAAAACGTGACGCCGCGATCCACGGCGGCGCGCAGGAGTGCGACCATCTCGGTCTTATCCTTGGGTGGGCCGTAGGAGAAACTCATGCCCATGCAGCCGAGGCCGAGGGCGGAGACGTGGAGGCCGCTGTTGCCGAGGCGGCGCCGAGGAAGCGCGGAGTGCGTTGTCGTCATGGGGAGACTTTAACGCCGCATGCCGGACTCGTCGCCCCGCATGTTGCGGCGACTGTTGTGATCTTGCGCGAAAGCGTCGGCTGGGCCGCGGGCATCGAAGCGGCGCGAATCCCCGCCGGAGGGCGGTGCGTCCAACGCGGCCGGACACGCGTTTCGGCCCTAAAAAAACGCTCCCATTCTATTTGGAGTGTGCGAGCGGGTCCGGCGACGGCGCTGCGCTACGCGGGTCGGGCGATGCGGGGGCCGTCCGTCCGATCAGCGTTGGCGGCGGTAGTCGCTGGGGGTCTGGCCGGTTTGGCGGCGGAAGACTTGGGCGAAGTGACTCGGGTTGGTGTAACCCAGCTCGAGGGCGATCTCGATCACGCCTCGCTCCGTTTCACGAAGCAGGCGGCGGGCGGCCTTCATGCGCAGATCGAGTTGATAGCGCGAGGGGGAGGCGCCGACGGCTTTTTTGAAGAGGCGTTGGAAGTGAAACTTGCTCAGCTTCACCCGCGCGGCGAGGTCCTCGAGGTTGATCTCGGCGCTTAGGTTTTCGCCGATCCAGGTGGTGAGCTGGCGGACCTTGAACCCGGGTAAGGCAGGGCTCTCGCGGTGCTTGTCCTCGATCCGCTCGGTGTAGTGGCGGGCGAGATGGATGGCGATGACTTGCGCGAGCCCTTGCACGTGCAGCGGACTGGCGCGGGGTTTCATCAACTCGTCCCGCACGAGCACCATGTAGCAATCGAGGGCGTCGTCGCGGAAGGCGGAGACGTCGCGCAAGCGCAGGCGGGCGGCATCGGCGCCGTGGACCTCTTCGAGGGCGCGTTGCTGCAGGGGCAGGGCGATGAACACGGCCATGCTCTGAAACGGTTCCGGGCCGATCGCGCGCCAGCGGCAATCGTAGGGCGCGCCGCCGGAGGTGAGGAACATTGAACCTTGCGTGATGTGATGGGTGATCCACGGGCTGTCGTTTTCCC
>CAXBDS010000143.1:0-13412 GCA_963974355.1 uncultured Opitutaceae bacterium | reverse complement strand
CCTCATTGTTCAGCGAGCCTAGTTTTTTAATGGGGTCGTAGGCAAAATAGAGCGCTGCGACAATCGCCACGAAGCTCTCCTGCGTAAGCCCGGATCCATAGGCCATAATCATGGTGCCGCCGATTCCGGCCGCCGAAATGAACTCCAGCGCGGGCGAAAGCGCCTGCGCATATTTCGCGATTTTCATCTGCGATCGCACCAACGCGTGAGTGAGGGCGCCGAATCGGGCCTGTTCGCGCGCCTCCAAGCCGAAGGCGCGGACTTCGCGCGCCGCCGAAAGATTTTCCGAAAAGACACTGGTGGCCGATCCGAGTCCGGCTTGAAACTCGGCGGCACGACGCACGACTTTGCGACCGATGTAGCGGATGGGGAAGATCGCGACCGGCAGGACCGCGAGGCACACGAGGACGATGCCGACGCCCTGGCTGTCGAATGCCAACCACACGAGCGCGCCGACGGCGCCGATCAGCTGAGCCGGCTGCTTGAGGCCGTCATTGGCCAGCTGGGTGAGGGCAAACTGCAACTGGGCGGTGTCGGCGAGGCCCCGGGAAATCAAGTCGCCGGTTTGCCGCCCGTGAATAAACGACAAGGGCAGCCGTTGGAGCTTACTGAAATAGTCGAGACGGATCGCCTCCAGGATGCGCACACCGGCGAGCTGCGTGAAATAGCTGTTCAGATAACCGGACAGCGCCCGCACGAAAAACGCGAGCGGGATGGCGCTCCCGATGAGCACGACGGTCGCCAGGGGCAGCGCGTTTTGCGTGTCGAAGACGCGTGGAAAAACATACTTGATCAGCACCGGCAGACTGGCGCCGCTGGTGGCACCGTAGAGGATGCCGAAGAAGATGGCCGCGATCACCACGCGGCGTTCCTGACGGAGATAAACGAGATACGGACGAAGCCGTCGCAGCGAGCGCATCGGGCGCGGGGCGATTAGTCCTTCGACGCTCGCACGTCGAGGGCGTCACGCAAGCCGTCGCCCAAGAAATTGAGCGAAAACAAGGTGAGCGAAAAGACGGTGCCGGGGAAAATGAGGAGCCACGGATACTCCTCCATTTTTTCCGCACCGTCTTTGATGAGCACGCCCCACGAGCTGAGCGGAGGTTGCACGCCGAGGCCGAGGAAACTGAGAAACGCTTCCAATAACATCACGGCCGGAATCGTGAGCGTGGTGTAAACGATGATGGGGCCGAGCACGTTGGGAATCATGTGCCGGAAAATGATGCGCCGGCTGGTGATGCCGAGCGAGTGGGCGGCTTCGATAAATTCCATGCGCTTCAGCGACATGATTTGACCGCGCACGATCCGGGCCATCGTGAGCCATTCCACCGCGCCGATGGCGACGAAAAGCAGCACGATGTTGCGACCGAAAAACACCATGAGCAGAATCACGAAGATCGTGAATGGCAGGGCATACATGATGTCGACGATGCGCATCATCACGGTGTCGGTTTTGCCGCCAAAGAAGCCGGCGACCGCGCCATAAACCACGCCGATCGTGAGGGCGACTACGGTCGCGCAGAGCCCTACGCCGATGGAGATGCGACCACCGACGAGCAGGCGCACGAGCAGATCCCGGCCCAAGGTATCGGTGCCAAGCCAGTGCGAGAAGCTCGGCGCGCTGGCTCCCAGATCGAGATTTTGCTCCTCATAAGAATAGGGCAGGCAATAGGGGCCCGCGATACACGCGATGGTGAGCACCACGAGCAGGATGCCGCCAAAGAGCGCGAGTTTGTTTTTCGCGAGGCGGTGCCAGGCGTCCTGCCAGAGCGACGAGCCGGTTTCCAACTGGTCGGGCGTGACGACCGAGGAGGGCAGTTTTTCAGGAGAGGGGGAGAGGGAGGTCATGACGCGGGGCGGCTTAGTCGAACTTGAGCTTCGGGTTCAGCCACACCTGCACCACATCCACGATCAGGTTGAGGATGATGATGAGCGTTGCGTAGAGAATGACGGTGCCGAGAACCAAGGTGTAGTCGCGATTGAATGCGCTGTTCACGAATTCGCGACCGAGACCGGGAATTTGGAAGATGGTTTCAATGACGAACGATCCCGTCAGGATGCCGGCGATGGCCGGACCCAGAAAAGAAACCACCGGCAGCAGCCCGCCGCGCAGGGCGTGACGGAAAATCACGCGAAACTCGGAGGCGCCTTTGGCGCGCGCGGTGCGAATGTAGTCCTGGTTGAGGACTTCGAGCATCCCGCCGCGAGTCAGGCGGGCGACATAGGCGGAGTAAACAAGGCCGAGCGTCGCGGCGGGGAGCACGCGATCAATGGGCATATACCAGCCGGAGGCGTTGAACCAGCCGAGGTGGATGGCAAAGATTAACACGAGCACCGGACCGAGCACGAAGGTCGGCACGCAGATTCCGACCATGGCGACGGAGGAACTGAGGTAGTCCAGCCAGCTGTTGCGCTTCACGGCGGCCAGCACGCCGAGCGAGATCCCGACCACCAAGGCGACCGCCAGCGAGGTGAGCCCGAGCTCCAATGAAACCGGTAACTTGTCGCCGATGATTTCGTTGACCGTGCGGTTCGGGTATTTGAAGGACGGACCCAGATCGCCTTTGGCCAAACTGATCAAATAGTCGAAGTATTGTTGGTAGAGTGGCTTATCGAGGCCGTAGTGAGCCTCAAGATTGTGAAGGATTTCCTTGGTCACCGCTTTTTCGGCAGTGAAGGGCCCGCCCGGCACGAACCGGATCATGAAAAACGTCGCCGTGATGATGATCAGCAGGACCGGGATCGTCTCGAGCAGGCGTCGGGCGATAAATCGAAACATGGATGGGAGGAATAAGCGCCGAACCAGGAGGGCTCAGGCATCAATTTGAGCGGCAGTGAACGTCAGCCCATAGCCGGTGGCAAGCCGTGAGCCATGCGTTCGGCGCCGGGATGGGCAAAGCGTTTGGTCAAGGCTTCACGTCGACGTATTTCCAGTTGCGGTTGTCGAGCACGTTGACCGGGTAGCCGGTGATCTTCGGGCTGAGCGCATAGGACCGCGTATAGAAATAGATCGGGATCATCGGCAGGTCCTTGGCCAGGAGACTGTCCATTTTCTGGTAGAGCGCCATGCGCTCGTCGTCGTTCTGCGCCTTCAGGGAGGCGGCGTTGAGCGCGTCGTATTCGGGACTCGAATAGCCGGTGTCGTTGTTGCCGCCGCCGGTCACCCACATGTCCATAAAGGTGTTGGGGTCGGTGTAGTCGGCGATCCAGCCGGAGCGGGAAATGTCGTAGTTCAGCGTGTCTTGGGAATCGAGGTAGACCTTCCATTCCTGATTCACGAGTCCGATGTCGATGCCGAGATTGCGGCGCCACATCTGTTGAATCGCTTCGGCCACAACCCGGTGGTTCTCCGAGGTGTTGTAGAGCAGATCGAGTTTCGGGAAGCCCTCACCGCCCGGGAAGCCCGCTTCGGCCAAAAGGGCCTTGGCGGTGTCGAGGTCGCCCTCGATGCGCGCCGTGGACGTGAATTTATCGGAAGGCGGACAAAAATTGTAAGCCGGTTGTTGTCCGCCGAGCAGCACGTTTTCCACCAAGCTTTCGCGGTCGATCGCCAGCGCCAGTGCGCGACGGACCCGCACGTCGTTAAGCGGCGGCTTCGTCACGTTGATCCGGTAGAAATAGGCGCCGTAGTAGGGGTCCTGTCGATACGACTCGGGATACTCCTTTTTGTAGACCGGGGTTTTCGCCAAGGGCAGTTCGTAGGTGCGGTCCAGCTGGCCGGTGCGGAACATGCGTTCCTCGGTGTCCATGCTCTCGATGGGGAAGAAATTGATCCGATCCAGTTTCACCGTCGCGGCGTCCCAGTAAGTCGGCGAGGGCTCAACCACGATTTTTTGGTTCGGCACCCATGACTTCAGCACGAACGCGCCATTACCCACGAGGTTTTCGGCGCGCGTCCACGCGGTCCCGCGTTGACCGATGCCGCCGAATTTTTTGATGACTTCAATGGGAACGGGGAACCACGAGTAGTGCTTGAGCGCCTCCAACAGAAACGGCGCGCGGTAGCGCAGCTTGATTTGCAGCGTATGCTCATCGAGGGCTTTGAATCCGGTTTGGCTGAAGTCGGTGAGCTTGCCAGCGTTGTAATCTTCGGCGCCGACGACATGGAAGAACTTATAGGCGTATTCGGCGGCGAGGCTCGGCGTGAGGATACGCTGGTAGGAGTCGATGAAGGTCTGCGCGGTGATCGGGGTGCCGTTGGACCATTGGGCCGCGGGTCGCAAATGGAACGTCCACGTGAGACCGTCCTCGCTGTTTTCCCAACTTTCGGCCACGCCCGGAACGGTATCGCTGCCGGTCGGACCTTCGGCGACGAGGCCTTCAAACAGTGCGCCGATGATTTTGTTTTCCGGCACGCCGGTCACGATTTGAGGGTCGAGGTCCTGCGGTTCAGAACCGTTGCCAAAATTGAGGACCTTGAGTCCGGCGGTGGCGTCTGAAGGGGATTTCGAACACCCGGCGAGACCCATCAATCCGGCCAATCCGAGCGCGACCCAGTGGGAGAAACGGAATTTCTGCATGGGTTCACGAGAGCAGGCCCCGCGCCTGGTGCAAGGCGGGATGGTCCGTCGGCGTTTGCCGTCTAGGGCGAAGGCGGTTGCAGCGACACGAATTTATAGGGGTGATGATCCAGAAGCGTGGGGTGCCAACCCAGGACCGACGGGCGGATCAGAAATACGTGCGTGTAGTGATAAATCGGCAGGATCGGCGCCTCGCCCAACAGGAGTGTCTCCGCGCGCTGAAGACGGTCGAAGCGTGCAGCGGGATCGGTCAGGCGTTCGGCCTCAAACAGGAGCTTGTCATAGGCTGGGCTCGACCACCCGGTGTAGTTGTTGCTGCTGCTGGAGCGCCAGACATCGAGGAATGATGACGGATCGGCGTAGTCGGCGATCCATGACGATCGTAGCACCTGATAGTTGCCGACGCGACGGGCTTCCAAGGTGGTCTTGAACTCCATGTTGAGCAGCGCGACGTCGAGCCCGAGCTCGCGGCGCCACATCTCTTGGATGGCTTCGGCGATCAATCGGTGGTTTTCCGACGAATTGAAGAGGAGTTCGATGGTGGGGGCACCGTTGCCGCCGGGATAACCGGCTTCGACGAGCAGCGCGCGCGCGGCGTCAAAGTCGGTGTGCAGCGGCGAGGGGGGCGTGTAGCCTCCGGTGCCAGGTGGAACCAAACTGCCGGCCACGGATTGGGCACCTTGGAGGATGTTTTCCACGATCGATGCCCGATCGACCGCGAGATTCAGGGCCTGGCGGATTTTGGGGTCGTTGAGGAAAGGGCGGTGTTGAGCCGATAAAAATACGTGCCCAAGTAAGGATCGATGCGGAGCAACTCAGGCTCATCGTCGCGGTAGCGATCGATTTTGGCGACCGGCATGGCTTCGGTCAGATGCAGTTGGCCAGCCCGGAAAGCGCGCTCCTCGGCGTCGACACTTTCGTAAGGATAGAAGTTGATCGCCTGAAGTTTCACCGCATCGGCGTCCCAGTAAGTGGGCGATTTGGCGACGACGATGCGTTGACCGGATTCCCAGGTTTGGAGCGTGAACGGGCCGTTCCCGACCAGTTTCCCCGGGCGCGCCCAAGCGGTCCCGCGGGAGTAGGGGGAACCGATGGCGGAAATCGATTTTAGGTGCACCGGATACCACATCCAGTGCTGCAACAGGGACAAAAAGTAGGGCGTGGGTTGCTCGAGCGTGATTCGGACGACACGCGGATCCGGCGCGGAAAACCCGACGGCGGAAAAATCTTTCAGTTGCCCTTGGTGAAAGGCTTGGGCGCCACGCACGACGTAGAGCAGATTCGCGTAATCGGCGGCAAATGACGGGGTGAGCACGCGTTGCCATGAGCCCAGAAAATCGGCGGCCGTGACCGGATCGCCGTTCGACCATTTGGCGTTGGCACGCAGGTAAAACGTGTAGACCAGGCCATCGGCGGAAACCTCCCAGCGTTCGGCGACGCCGGGAACGGGGTGCAGGTCGACCGGGTCTTCGGCGACCAAACCTTCAAACAACGCCGACAATACGATGTAGTCGGTTGTGCCGGTCGCGAGGTGCGGGTCCAAATCGGCCAGCGATGGGCCGATGCCGCGATGGAGGACCTGTTCGCGGTTGCCCTTTTCGACGTTGCTTTCGCGCGAGGAGCAACTGCTGCCGCAGAAACAGATCAGCACGATGGCGGCACCGCTGATCACGCGCAGCACGTCGCCTGAGAACCGCCGAAGTTTACGTGGATTCATGCGGAAAAATGATCGCCACTGCATGGGCCGCGATGGCTTCGCCGCGACCGATATCGTCGGCGCCCTCGTTGGTCGTGGCTTTGAGTCCGATTTGGCCGACATCAAGCTCCATGGAGGCGGCGAGCGCCTCCTTCATGGCGGTAAGTTTGGGCGCGATCTTGGGGCGCTCGGCGATGAGGCTGGCATCCACGTTTCCGATACGCCAGCCGCGGTCGGCCAACTCCCGGGTGACGCGCTGGAGCAAGCGTTGCGAATCGATGTTCTTGAACGCGGCATCGGTGTTCGGAAAAAAGTGGCCGATGTCCGCGAGGCCGGCGGCGCCGAGCAGTGCGTCGCAGATCGCGTGGGTGAGACAGTCCGCGTCCGAGTGGCCGTCCAGCCCGTAGTCGACCGGAAAGGTCACGCCGCCCAATACCATGGGACGGCCCGGGACCACGCGGTGAATGTCGTAGCCGTGGCCGATGCGGGGCAGCGTCATGCGAGGGGCGAGGCGACGGAATGAGCCAACAGATACTCAAACCACGGCAGATCGGCCGGCGTGGTGAGTTTGGGGTTGGGATATTCGTTTTGGAGCAAGGCCACCGGATGATCGAGGAGCTCGACCGCAGCCGCGTCGTCGGTAAGCGGACGTTTGCGGCGCGAGGCTTTGGCGTAGGCCTCGACGATGAGTTCCCGGTCAAAAACCTGCGGGGTTTCCATGGCCCAGAGGCGATCACGATCAAGCGACTTCAGGTGGCCGGTATCGCGATGCTGCTTGATGGTGTCGACGACGCGGTGAGCGAGCACGACGGCCTTTTCTTTTTTCACGATCTTTAACAGGCCGACCAATTGCTCGGGCCGGACAAAGGGACGGGCGCAGTCGTGGATGAACACGGTGGCGGTATCGGAGGAAAGGCTTTCGAGGGCGTTGCTGACGGACTCTTGGCGAGTCGATCCGCCGCGCACGAATTGCGCCGGGGTCGGTGCATAGGCGGCGAGTTCCAGCATCTGCCGTTGGTCGCGGTAGACGATCACGTAATCATCGGCGACGGCGCTCGCCATGAACGCGAGGGCGCTGTGATAAAACAAGGGTTTGCCGCCGAGTGGGGCCAGAATTTTGTCGGCGACCACGCCTTCCATACGGCGGCTGTCGCCGGCGGCGAGCAGGATGGCGGCGGTGCGGCTCATACGGCCACCTCCGCAAGGATGGCGCGGGCGGCCGCCACCGGATTGGGTGCTTTGAAAACGGGACGGCCGACCACGAGGAAGTTGGCGCCGGCGGCCGCGGCTTCGCCTGGAGTCATGATGCGCGTCTGGTCGTCCGCCTTGGCGTTCGCCGGGCGGATGCCGGGAGTGACAAGGGTGATGTCGGGCGGCAAGGTCTGCCGCAGCGGGGCGAGTTCCAAGGGCGAACACACGAGTCCCGTCAGGCCGCAGTCAACGGCGAGCCGCCCGAGCCGCCGGACCTGGTTTTCAGGGGAATCGTTGACCCCGGTTTCGCTGAGCGTCGTCGCGCTGGACGAGGTGAGCACGGTGACACCGAGCAACTGGAGGTCCGGCGCGTGTTCCTGCTGCGCTTTCAGGGCCCAGGTCATCATCTCGCGGCCGCCGCTGGTGTGGAGCGTTAGCATGCGAATCGGAAGTTGGGAGACCGAGGCGACGGCTTTTGCCACCGTGTTAGGGATATCGTAGAGCTTTAGGTCGAGAAACACGTTGAACCCCAAGTCGGCGATCTGACGGACACAATCGGGTCCGTTGGCGGTGAACATTTCCAAGCCCACTTTGACCCAGCGCACGGTGCCCTGCAATTGGCGCAAAGCGGGCATGACGTCGCGAGGAGAGGGGGCATCGAGGACGAGGATGAGGTCGCAAGCCATAGTGGGGAGGGAGCAAGCAGGATTCGCACAGGAGAGGCAAAAGCTAAATCCCGCTGGTCACGTCGCGGTCCGGTGCGGCAGTCTTTCGGCCCACCGTATGTCCGATCCTATGATCCTTGATTGTCCCGCCAAACTGAACCTTTACCTCGCCGTGACGGGACGACGGGACGACGGCTTCCATGAGCTGGTCTCATTGGTCACGCCGATTTCGTATGCGGACCGGCTCAGCGTGACGGTGACGGAAGCCGCGGCGGGTTTCACACTGACTTGCGATGAGCCGGGGCTGCCGACCGGGCCGGAGAACTTGGTGATCAAAGCGGCGCAAACCTTTGCGGCCGCGACCGGATGGCGGGGCGGCGCAGCCTTTCATCTGGAGAAATGCATTCCTTCGGGGGCCGGACTAGGCGGGGGCAGCAGCGACGCTTCGGGGGTCTTGCGGGCCTTAAATGAGCTCAGTGGTGTCGGTTGGGGGGCGGCGGAATTGGCGCGAGTCGCGGCTGACGTGGGGTCGGATTGCCCGCTTTTTTTGGCGGATGGCCCGGTAATCATGCGTGGGCGGGGCGAGCACATCGCGGCGTTGGCACCGGAGGCGGCCGCTCGACTGATCGGCCGGCGGGTTGTGGTGTTCAAACCGAGTTTCGGCATCAACACCGGCTGGGCCTACGGCCGCCTCGCGAGGGGCGCGCCCACGTCCTATTGCCCGGCTGCCGACGCGGAACGGCGACTGCAGGAGTGGATGACCGACCCGACGGCGGACGTGGCGGCAGTGTTATTCAACAGCTTTGAAACCGTCGCTTTTGAAAAATTTCTGGGACTCCCCGTGTTGCTGGACGACCTGCAGCGCGAATTCGGTCTGGCGACCGCGATGAGCGGAAGTGGCAGCGCCTGTTTCGCTCTCCTGCCGGCGGATTCGAGTGACGATGGGGCGGTTTGCGAGATGATCCGTTCCGCTTGGGGGGCTGACACATGGTGCGCGATTTCGACGTTAGGGGCGCTAGAGTCGGGTCGAGCGGCAAATGCGAGTTGACCGCCAATAAGCCCGGAACGCTATACTGCCCCGACCCGGAGTTACTTACGCCGCCGTCAACCCGCATGTCTGAGTCGTCGTCCAAAACTGAGCTTACCGTTAAAGGGGTTTCCGCTTCTGTCGGAATCGCTTACGGACCGGCGTTTCTATACGTCAAGGACGACGTGGAGGTGCCGTCGTATCTGGTGTCCAAGGACAAACGGGCTGAAGAGATTACCCGGTTTGACCACGCCATCCTCGCGACGCGTGGTCAGATCCAGAAAATCCGTGATGAAGTCGAAGCCAACCTCGGTCACGACGAGGCGCGCATTTTTGACGCACATTTGATGGTGCTGGAGGACCAGGCGCTGGTGACGGAGACGCTGCGCGAGTTTGAGGAAGGCGGTTACAACATCGAAACGTGCTTCCACAAGGTTTCCCAGCACTACATCGAGGCGTTCGCGCGGATCGATGACGAATATCTGCGTGAACGCGCGGGAGATATCCGCGACGTGGCCCAGCGGGTGTTGCAAAACCTCCTCGGGAGGGCGGAACAGAATCTCAGCCATCTCGTGGAATCACGCATCGTGGTGGCCAATGATATTTCCCCGTCCGATGCGGCCAGTATCGACCGGTCGCAGGCCATGGGCATCGTGACCGAATCGGGGAGCAAAACCAGCCACGCGGTGATCGTGGCCCGGTCGATGAAGGTGCCGGCAGTGGTCGGCGTGCGGGAATTGATTCCCCGTATCGGGATCGACGATACTATCTTGGTCGATGGCTATGAAGGCGTCGTGATCATCAATCCGACCGAGCACACGCTTTTTCGTTACGGGCAAATCCGCCGCGACAAAGAGAGCTTTGAACAGCGCCTGATGCTGCAGGTGGATCAGCCCTCGGTCACGCTCGACGGCGCCGAAATCGCGCTCACCGCCAATATCGAAAAGGCCGACGAGGTGGGGCTGGTGAAAAAATACGCCGCAGGCGGGGTGGGGTTGTTTCGAACTGAGTTCCAATACCTCGCATCGACGCATGTCCCGTCGGAGGATGACCTGTTCGAGGCCTACCGGACGGTGGCCGCCGGCCTGGCGCAGACGCCGGTGGTGATTCGCACGTTGGATCTCGGCGGGGATAAACCCATGGCGAGCGCGCCGCATCTTTTTCCTTACGAAGCCAACCCATTCCTGGGCTTTCGCGCGATTCGTTTTTGCTTGGCCCATTTGGACCTGTTCAAGGCCCAGTTGCGGGCGATCCTGCGCGCCAGTGCCTTCGGGGCGGTGGAGTTAATGTTCCCGATGATCAGCGGCGTGGAAGAAATGCGTCGCGCCAAGGAGGTGCTGGAAACGTGTAAAAGCGAACTGCGGGAAGCTGGCGTGGCGTTCGACGAAAACCTTCCCGTCGGCAGCATGATCGAGGTTCCCAGTGCGGCGATCGTCGCTGATCAGTTGGCGCAGGAGTGTGATTTTTTCAGCATCGGGACCAACGATCTGATCCAATACGTGCTGGCGGTTGATCGTGTGAATGATCGCATCGCTCATCTTTATGAGCCGACGCATCCGGCGGTGTTGCGACTGATCAAAAAAATCGTGGACGATGCTCATGCCGCAAAGATCAAAGTCAGTGTATGCGGAGAAATGGCGGGCGATCCGATCATGGTGCCGTTGTTGCTCGGCTTGGGCGTGGACGAGTTGAGCATGACGCCTCCGCTCCTTCCCGCGGTGAAGTATTTGGTGCGCAATTTCAAGTTGAGCAGCGCGCGCAAGTTGGCGGCCAAAGCGTTGACCAATGCGTCGGGGACCGAAACGTTGCAGGAATGCGTTTTATTCTACCGCAACCATATGCGGACAGAATAATTCGGGAGACGGACCGCTCCAAGGTTGCATGCCGTCGGTTTTCGGGCGTGCATCCCGTGGCCCCGATCCCTGTTTAATCCCGCTCCGTTACTGATGAATAAACGCGCATGCCTCTCTCGAGGCATATTCCTGTTAGCTCTTCTTTTGACGGGCGCCGTCACGAGTTCGGGCACAACCATCCGCGAACCCGATTTTTCGCAACTCGTTAGCAGGGCGGAGCAGGTGGTTGCTGCCAGAGTGCGATCAATGACCTCCGTCGAGGTGGGCAGCACGATCAAGACTCGCGTCACCTTCGACGTGACCGAGATTCTGGCCGGTGCCCCGATCGCCGGTGACCAGACGTTGACCCTCCAGCTGCTGGGTGGTCGCGTCGGCAACCGGGTTGTCGAGATCGAGGGCATGCCCACGTTTAAGCTCGGCACGGACATCGTTCTCTTCGTGGCCGGAAACGGCAAAAATGTTTGCCCGCTCGTGGGCTGGGGACACGGCAAGTATCTGGTAAAGGAGGACGCGAACGATCGGCGCTACATGGTGCGGGATAACGCGGTGCCGCTGACGGCACTCGCGGAAGTGCAGGAACCGCTGGAGGCGAGTGCCGCCGCCGTGCGGACGCGTTTGCCTGTCGATGCCTTGTCGTTCGATGAGTTTAAAACTGCCGTTCGTTCCGAGAAGGAGCGGATTCTCCATGCTCAATAACGTATCCTTTTTCCGGATGCTCGCGGGGCGTGTGCTCGCGTTGGTCGTGGCCGCGACTCCCGTTTGGGGGTTCGATACCGACACCCACGCGTGGCCTGCCGGGACGGTCACGATGCAGCTCCAACTGGGCTCCGCCGGGGGCACTTTGATCGACGGCAAGACGACGTGGGATGCCGTGGCGCTGGAGGCCCTGGAGATATGGAACGCCAATCTGACCAATGTCCAATTCAGCGGGGTTTCGGGATCGACCGCCAGCTTGGGCGACGGCAACGGCTTCAATAACGTGTTTTTCTCGGCGAATGTTTATGGTGACGATTTCGGTGACGGCACGTTGGCCATCACGCTGTCCACCTTCATTGTCGGTGGCAACCGCACGGAGGCAGACGTGATTTTCAATGCTTCCGGGAAATGGAATTCCTATCGCGGGGACTTGCAGTCGGGCAGTGACGATATTCGCCGCGTCGCCATCCACGAGTTCGGTCATGCGCTGGGGCTTAAACATCCGGATGATGCCGGGCAATCGGTGCAGGCGGTGATGAACGCCCGTGTCAGTAATTTGGATACTTTGACCCAGGATGATATCAATGGCGTCGACTTTCTCTACGGCGCCTCGGCCGGTGAGGGCGGAAACGGCGGGGTCGCGACGGATGATCACGGTAACGGCAAGGGGGATGCCACACGGGTTGCGACTAACTCGAAGACTGCAGGTTCGATCGGCGTCGGAGGTGACTATGACTTCTTCGCCGTAACGTTGACCAGCCCCGGCACCCTGACGGTGAGCACCACGGGGACGACGGATACTTACGGTCAGATTTACGGCAGCGGATCGACGGCCATCGCAGAGGACGATCATTCCGGGGCGGGGGAAAATTTCCGCATCACGCTCCCGAACCTCGCCGCTGGCACCTACTATATTGCCGTGAGTGGTTTTTATCAGACGACGACGGGGAATTACGTGTTGAATATGGACTTCACGCCAACTCCAGGCGTGACGGTTTCGAAACTCATTAATCTTTCGGTTCGCGCCAATGTCGGCGGCCAACTGCCGTTGATCGTCGGCTTCGTCACGTCGGGCGGCACCAAGAAGCTTTTGGTCCGTGGCTCCGGGCCGGCTTTGGCCAATTTTGGCGTGAGCGGGACTCTGGCTGATCCCATCCTTCGAGTGTTCAACGGCAGCACCCAAATCCAAAGCAACGACAATTGGGACAGTGCGTCGGTGTCGGCGGTAGCTGCTCAAGTCGGTGCATTCGCGGTTACCTCGGGCTCCAAGGACGCGGCTCTGAGCAGCTCGTTGGCCGCTGACAGCTACACGGCTCAAGTCGAGGATGCCACCGCCGGTGCGAGCGGCATCACCGTCGTTGAGGTTTACGATGCCGATGCGCTTTCGGCTTCCGGGAAATTGATCAATCTTTCCACGCGCACGTTTGTCGGGTCCGGTGACCAGGCTGTGACGGCCGGTTTCGTGATTCGTGGTGATACCGCCATTCAAGTGCTGGTCCGCGGCGTCGGGCCGACCTTGGGCGCTTTCGGCGTGTCCGGGGCGTTGAGCGATCCGAAATTGGAAGTGTTTACGTCCGGGGCTTCGGCTCCCATCGCGGCTAATGATAACTGGGGCAACAATCCCTCCTCGGCAGTCGCGGTCGCGGCGTCGAGCGCTGGAGCATTTGACCTCCAGAGCCCATTGGACTCGGCCATTTTGCTGACCTTGTCTGCCGGGGAATACACGGTGACCGTCTCTGGGGTAGGCACCGCCTCAGGCGAAGC
>CAXBDS010000142.1:0-13437 GCA_963974355.1 uncultured Opitutaceae bacterium | reverse complement strand
GGTGTTCCGTGGCAAATCGTTCCTGCTGATCTGGGCGGCGTTTGCGGCGGTGGCGCCCGAAGTGAAACCGGCGCCGGGGGTAATCAAGATCTGATGCGCCTTCGTCACATCGCGTTGCAGCATTTCCGCAACATACCGCTGATTCGCCTCGGGCTTGAGGGACGACAGCAGTTTTTGGTGGGGCCCAACGGGCAGGGCAAAACCAACCTGTTGGAAGCGGTCGGTTTCATCACGGCACTGCGATCGTTTCGCGGCGCGGAGACACGGCACGTTGTCGCGCAAGGCCAGGCGGAGGCGAAGCTGGTGTGTGCGATCGAACATGAAAAATTGGGGCAGACGTCGCTGGAGATCACGCTGCGCGGCGGCACGAAAGACGTGGTGTTGGATGGACAAAAAATCGGGCGTCTGGCCGACGTGATCGGTCGGTTTCCGACCGTCGCGTTTTCCTCGCAGGACCAGCAATTGATTCGCGGCTCGCCGGGCGGGCGTCGACGCTGGCTGGATCTCACGTTGGCGGCGACGGATGCCGTTTATTTGGGGCATCTGCAGCGCTATCACCGGGCTTTGGCGGGACGCAACGCGTTGCTGAAACGGTCGGCGAGCGACGATGAATTGGCCGCTTTCGAGCAACCGTTGGCGACGCATGCGACTCACTTGGTCGAGGCTCGTGCCCAGGGATTGGCTGCGTTGGCGACGGATCTCACCAACGCGTATGCGGCGATTTCGGATGACGCGGAACCGGTCGGTTTCGCGTATGAGCCCGACGCGCGAGGCGCGGATGAGGAAACCTGGCGACGACGTTGGGCGGACGCCCGGCCGCGGGATCGTCAGCTGCGGGCGACGGGCGCGGGGCCCCATCGCGATGATTTCGGGTTTACCCTGCACGGCCGTCCGGCGGTTTCGTTTGCCTCGGAAGGTCAGCAGCGCTCGCTCGTGCTGGGGTTGCGTTTGGCGCAGGCGACATGGTTTCGGGCCAAACTCGGCGTGCAACCGGTGCTGTTGGCCGACGACGTTCTCGGCGAGCTCGATCCCGCGCGGCGCCGCCGGTTCTGGGCAGCCGTGCCGGCGGAAGCGCAGGTCTTGGCGACGGGCACGACGTTGCCGGATGCCGCCTTGGGTGCGTGGCAGGTTTTCGCCGTGGGGCAGGGATGTTTCTCGCCGTGGGAGGACGGTAACGTGATCAACGGCTGATGCATCTGGAGGCTTGGCAGTGGTTGTGGGTGGCGCTCGGCGCCTTCGCCGTGGGCATGGCGAAGACCGGTATCTCGGGTCTCGGGATGCTGGCCGTGGCGATTTTCGCCAATCTTCTGCCCACGAAGGAATCGAGCGGCTTTGTGCTGCCGTTGTTGATTTTCGGCGATCTGGTTGCGGTGACGGCCTATCGGAAACACACCCAGTGGCGCCATGTGGCGCGGCTCTTTCCGGGGACGGCGATCGGCGTGGTGGCCGGATATCTGGCGATGGGGCGAATCTCCGACGCGCAGGCCAGCGTGATCATCGGAGCCATCATCACAGGCATGGTGGCGATCCAACTGTGGCGACGATGGCGGGCGAAGGATCTGAATCCGGAGGCATTGGGCTACGGATTTGCGGCGGTGATGGGCGTGTTGGCCGGTTTTACGACCCTGATCGCGAACGCGGCGGGTCCGCTCATGGCGTTATATCTCCTCGCGATGCGATTGCCAAAGATGGAATACGTGGGGACGGCCGCCATGTTTTTCCTGCTGCTTAATGTGTTCAAGGTGCCGTTCATGATGGACTTGGGGTTGATCAATGCGAGCAGCCTCTCGACGAACGTGATCCTCGCCCCGGTCGTCGTGTTGGGCGCGTTGGCGGGGCGCTGGGTGTTAAGGTTCATCAATCAGAAACTCTTTGAGAATCTGGCGTTGGCGGTGAGCGCGCTGGCCGGATTGAAATTGTTGTTCTAGGATTTTTCCCGATGGCGAAAATGAGTGTGCGCGACATGTGGAAGGCGAAACTCGCCGGCCAGCCGGTGCCGACGACGCAGGCGCGGGCGGGTCGATCCGTCTCGCAGGCGCTGCCGGTGGGGCTGACGCTGCAGCGCACGCCGTTTGTGGGAAACGTGCTGGGCGTGGACCCGTCCTTACGCGGCACAGGGCTGGCGCTGATCGAATTTGTCGCGGGTCGCCAGCCGTTGCTGTTGCGTTGCCAGACCGTGAAGGTGCCGCCGACGCGTGCGATGCCGGTGGCGTTGGCGGAAATCCATCGGGCGTTGACCGCGTTTTTGGAGGCGTTCGAGGTGACACATGTCGCGTTGGAGCAGACGATTTACGTGCAGAATTTTCAGACCGCCCAGATTTTGGGCGCGGCGCGAGGTGCGGCGATCACCGCTGCCGCATTGCGGGATAAACCGATTTTCGAGTATCCGCCGCTGCGCGTGAAACAGGCGGTGGTCGGCGCGGGACGGGCGAGCAAAGAGCAGATGGCGCGCACGGTGATGGGCTTGCTCGGCCATGGGCGGACCCTGGCGGTAGACGAAGCCGACGCGGCCGGCGTGGCCCTTTGCCACGCGTTTACCTGGCGCCCTTGAGCCGCTGGGGGCGGGAGCCAATAGCTGGCATCCTGTGAACGCAGGCCGTCAGGTTTTCGGTGATTCGACCGGGGCCGGGGGGCGCGATCGCGCCTGATGCCTGCTGGAACGGACAGGCAAAAAGTCGGTCCGGCATGGCAGGTGGCGAGGGTCCGGCGAGGGGTGAGCCCGGTCGCGATGGAGGCCGAGCTGAGTGGATTGAAAAAAATGCAATATTTTTGCATCCGCTTGACGGCGTCGCCCGTAAACCTTTTGCAGGCCTCGCTGGGTCCGTTTCCTCGGGGCGTCCTTGAGATAGTATTAACCCATAAAAATTAGACAGTTATGTTAAACGAATCATCAAAGGAAACCCGGCTCTCGAGCCGACTCGACGCCCCGACCTCGCGGCGCTCCGTGTTGAAAACCTTGGGCTTGGGGGCCGCTAGTTTAGGCACCATGGGCCTTCTTTCCAATCGCGCTTCGGCTGGTTTTGCCAGCGCTGCGGCGGTTTCGCCGACTGACGCCGCCGTGCTGAACTTTGCCCTGAACCTCGAATACTTGGAAGCCGAGTATTACTCTTATGCCGTGAGCGGTCGCGGGATCGAGACCTTTGGCGTGGGCGTCGACGGTGACGGCACGGCTGGCGCGGTCGTGGTCAAGGGCGGCGCGCAGGTGCCGTTTAGCTCCAGTGCCATCCAACAATACGCCGCCGAAATCGCGGTGGATGAACGTGCTCACGTATCCTTTCTGCGCACGGCGATCAAAGGCGCCGGAGGCACCCCGGTGGCGCGCCCCGCGATCAACCTGCGCGAGAGTTTCGCCGCGGCCGCGCAAGCGGCAGGTTTGGGCGCGGGTTTTGACCCTTTCTCGAGCGATCTCAACTTCCTGCTTGGCGCCTTCATTTTCGAGGACGTCGGCGTGACCGCTTACAAAGGCGCGGCGCCTTTGCTCTCCAACAAAACCTACTTGGAAGCGGCGGCCGGCATCCTCGGTGTGGAGGCTTACCACGCGGGCGCCGTGCGCACGTTGATCTATCAAAATGGCGCGACCGCCCAAGCGGCGGCCCAGGCGATTTCCGACCTGCGGGATGCCGCGGCCAAATCCGAAAAGGACCAAGGCCTTACGGCGGGTGGCTCCGCCAATTTGGTGCCGACCGATTCCAACAGCATCGCGTTCAGCCGCAGCACTCGCGAGGTGCTCGACATCGTTTATCTCGGGAATGGCGCCACGAGTGGCGGCTTTTTCCCCGCCGGTATGAACGGCGCGATCAAGTAACTCAACTCAAGCGAATCTATCATGAAAATCTTCACATCACTTCTCGCTTCCGCCGCGTTGGTTGGGGGCCTCACCGCCAGTTTGCGGGCCGACCATGTCGCGCCGGAGAACTTCGCCAACTACGTCTTCAACGGCACGATCTCGGGTGCGACCGGGGGCGCCAACGGCAACGGCACCTTCAGCCTGTTCTTCACCGGTGCGGGTATGGACCACACCTTGAGCACGACCGGCACGCCGGTGAGCGATCCGGTGCCTTACACGTTTACGCGGACGGGTGACTTGACGGCGACGATCACCGAGCCGCTGAGCGGCGGAGGCAGCTTGGCGCTGAAGCTCACTTTCACCGAAACCGGCGGCGATAATGCTGGCTCGTTCGTGGCTGACTACGGCAACGGCAAGACGCAGTCGGGCTCGTTTGTTTATCTGAAGGTTCCGGCCCCCGCGCCGTTGGTCAACATGTCGAACCGCACGATGGTGCCGGCCGGTGGCAACACGATTGCCGGTCTGGTGATTGGCGGAGCGGTGCCGCGGAAGATCCTCTCCCGCGCCGTCGGTCCCGGTCTCACCCCGTTTGGCATCACCGGTGTGCTTTCGAACCCGAAGATGACGATCTATCGCGGTAATGAAATTGTCGCTACAAACGACGACTGGTCGTCCGACCCGGCGAAGAAGGCGGAGCTCGAAGCCGCCTTCACCGCTTCCGGTGCCTTTGGTCTCGCCGCCGGCAGCAGCGACGCGGCGATGGTCGCGACCCTTCCGCCGGGCGTCTACACGGTCGTCGTTTCCGGGGTGAATCCTTCGGAATCCGGCAACGTGATTCTGGAAACGTATTACATCGACTAGTCCGCCCCTACCGGCGTCCCCTGTCTGGTGTGTTCCCGCCCGGCCCTCGTGGTCGGGCGGGTTTTTTACGGTCCGCCGAGGACGGTTTTCAGCATGCGACCAAGGTCGCCGACGCGGTAGGGCTTTGTCAGATACCCGCAAAATCCCATCGCCAGGAAGTGTTCCACCATCTCGTCGTTGTCGTAGCCGCTCGAGATGATGGCGCGCACGTCGGGGTCGAGCTTTTTCAACTCGTGGAAGCAGGCTTCACCGCCCATGCCGCCAATGATGGTCAGGTCCATGATCACCGCGTCGTAGGGGCGGTCGACGTTCAGGTATTTGCGATACAGGGCGAGCGCCTCTTCGCCGTTGGTCGCCAGGTCGTAGTTGTAGTCGAGGCTCTCCAACATGTTGGCCGTGATCTCGGAGATCTTCGGATCGTCGTCCATGAAGAGCACGCGGCCGGTGCCGAAACGCAGTTTGGGCGCTTGTCGCGCTTCGGCGACGAGCGCGCGCGACGTGACGGGGAGGAAGGTGCTGAACGTCGTGCCTACGCCGACCGTGGAATCCACGCCAAGTTGTCCGCCGTGTTTGCGCACGATCGACAATACGGTGGCGAGGCCGAGTCCGGTGCCGGTTTTCTTCGTGGTGAAAAACGGTTCGAAAATCTTCTCGATGTTCTCCGGGGCGATACCGGCGCCGTTGTCCTGAATATCGAATTGAACGTAGTCGCCGGCCGGCAGGGGCGGGAGCTGCTCGTCGACCAGTTTGACCGGGTGGCAGCGCAGCCAGAGGCGGCCTTTTTCGGGGTCGGGCATGGCCTGCACGGCGTTGACGATGAGGTTTTGAAAAACCTGGAGCATTTGCCCTTTGTCCACCTCGACGGGCGACGCGTTTTCATCGAGGTCGAATTCGATCCGGACGGGTGATCCGGCCGACGCCACGCGCACGGCGTCGCGCAAAAGCTCGGGCGATTTTGCGACCGTGAGCGTGCCGGCGGGGGAGCCCTTGGCAAAGGCCAGCAGCTGCCGCGTCAGCGTCTTCGCCGTCATGCAGGCTTCTTCCGCATCGCCGAGGTTGGCGTAGTCGCGGTTGTCTTTGGCCTGAGAGATGCCCCCCAGGATCGTCGTCAGCAGGTTGTTGAAATCGTGGGCGATCGCGCCGGCCAAGAGCCCGAGCGAATCGAAGCGGTTGGTTTTGATGAGCTCTTCGGGCGTGAGCGTCATCTCTTGCGGGTCACGGAAGATAATCCCGACGCCCGCGGCCCGTCCTGCGGCATCGGTCAAATGGCGGGCGGACCACACGATGGGAATCGGCGCGCCCTCCCGCGGGCTCACGGCGTGAGCGGTGGAAAGACGGGCGCCTTGTTCGTCCGCCAAGGCGATGTCGACGGCGTCTTCCGCCGAGCTGCCATCCTGCGCGTTCACCAGGCGAAAAACATCGGATAGTTTCGTTCCGGCATCGTCCTCGATGCGGAATCCCGTGAGCCGGCGGGCGGGCGTGTTGAGGTGCACGACATTTGCCCGCGGGTCGGTGAGGATGACGGCTTCTTGCAGCGCATCGAGGGCGAGTTCGGCCAGGGCCGCAGGGCCGAGGATGGACGAGGAACCGGCGGGCAGCGGCACGGCGTAACCAGTGATCCGATACGGCGCGCCGCGGCGGGGGCGGGCGCAGGTGCCGGACAACAGCACGGGACGGTCGGCGCCGGCGCTCGTTTTTAGTGAGGTGGAAATCGCGAACGCCCCGTTATCATCGCAGCGTTGCGCGATGCCCTCCGCCAAGCCGGCACTATCGAACTCCGGCAGGAAAGGGGTGAACTGATCCAGCCGGGAGGGCGGGGCGACCTCGCCGACGAGATCAAGCCACGCGGGGCTCACCCAGACGGTGCCGGCGGGCACATCGAGATCGAATGCGGCGAGGGGGCCTTCGCCGGCGAGGCTGCGCCAGCGTTCGTCGGCGACGAAGGTTTCGTCTTCGAGCTCCTTGCGTTCGGTGATGTCGAGTTGCACGCCAACCACGCGCTCGAGTTCGCCATCGGGGGAAAAGAGTTGGACGCCGGAAGCGTGCAGCCAGACCCAGTGGCCGCGCCGGTGCTGGAGCCGATATTCGACGTCAAAGGCGCGTTCCCGACTGGCGGGTCGGCGGCCCACTTGATGCGGGGCGGCGGCGGAATCTTCGGGGTGAATCAGGCGGAGCCACGTGTCATAGGTGTCGGGCAGATCGTCGGGGCCGTAACCGAGCTGATGTTTCCAGCTTGGGGAGTAGTGGATGGCTTGGCCCGCGAGGTTGAGGTCGAAAAAGCCGAGGCTGCCATGAGTCACCAGGGCGTCGATACCGGCGTGATTTCCGGGCGCGGCGGGAGCGGCCGCGGCGGCCTTGACGGGGGCTGAGAGGGTGACGAAAAATCCTTCGTCCGGGCTGATCGGTTCGCAACGCAAGCGCACGGGACGCGTTGTCTCGCCGGAGAGGCGCGCTTCGAGCACCAGCCCGGAAGGCGCGGCACCGCCTTCGACGATGGCCTCCCACTGCAGCGCGAGAAACTCCGGATCGTCGGAGACCACCTCAAAAACAAACAGGTCGGGCAGGGGGCGACCGCGCAGGGCAATCGGGTCGGTTTCCCAAAGCGAACCGGCGGCGCGGTCGGCGAGCTGCACTCCGCCCTGGCGGTCCAACACCAACGTGGCGTTGGCGGTTCCGGTCCAAGGACCGGGTGGCGGAGTCGAGGATGGGGGGGCGGATTCGCTCACGACGTTCGAAGGGGGGGACGCGTAATCGACCGGCGTGATTGCGCGTGCCTGGGTGGCGAGGGGGCTAGGTGAGAATCACTGCTGCGACAACAGCAAAGCCATGCGTTGGTTTCGTTCGAGAGACTCATCCCTGCGCCGATGGCTTTTGTCACGTCGGGTTCGCTCAGGTTGAATCGGCCGGCGTGAGGGTTTGGGCGGCCTCCCGACGTTGGCGTCCCGTGGGTGACTCGCCGCCCAGCCAAGCCTGCACCCGTCCAGCGAGAAACTCGATGTAGGGCGTCTGGTCGTTGAGGCACGGAACGTGTTGAAAGTGTTCGCCGCCATGTTTGAGGAAATCTTCCCGGCCTTCGCCGGCGATTTCTTCGAGTGTTTCCAAACAATCGGCCACGAAGGCGGGGGTCATGACCACGAGGTTTTTTTTGCCTTCGCGCGGGAGACGCTCGAACTCGAAATCGGTGTAGGGCTCGATCCACGGCTCGCCGGCGAGGCGGGACTGGAACGAGATCGACCATGTGCCGTCCGGCAGGCCGGCGCGGCGCACGAGCGCGTGGGTGGTCTTGGTGATCTGCGCCTTGTAGCACATGGCGTGGGCGGCGCTGCACGTGGTGCAGCAATCGGCGACTTTCATGCAGTGGGCGTTGGACGCGTCGCCTTTGCGCAGATGGCGCACGGGAATGCCGTGATAGGAAAACAGGATGTAGTCGTGCGGTGCCTCGAAGTAGGGGCGAGAAACCTGATAAAGCGCTTCGATGTAATCGGCGTCCTCGTAGAACGGCTGCACGGACTCGATGCGCAAGGTTGGCGCGAGGCGGGCGGCTTCCTCGTAGACTTTGACGACGACGGTTTCCCACGAGGACATCGCGTAGTGGGGATATTGGGGAAACAGGAGCAATTCGGTCACGCCGTCGGCGGCGATCTGCTTCAACACATCGGCGATGGCGGGTTGGCCGTAGCGCATCGCCAAATACACCGGCGTTTCGGTGCCGAGGGCGGTGGCGAGTTTGTCGCGCACCGATTTTGACGTGACGATCAGGGGCGAGCCGCCCTCCGTCCACACCTCCTCGTAGGCCTTGGCCGATTTCGGCGCCCGGGTGGGAGCGATGATGGCGTTGACCAACACTTGCGCGGCCCAGCGTGGCTTGAGGTCGATGACGCGTTCGTCGCCGAGGAACTCCTTCAGATAGCGCCGCACGTCAGGGACGGCGGTGGAATCGGGAGAACCCAGGTTGACGAGGAGCACGGCGCGTTGAGACATGACCCGATTGGTCATGGGTTTTGGCTCGGTGTCAAATGAGTGAAATCACTTTGGCGCCCGGGAGGTTGAGAGGCGACGAGACGGTGGCGGCAAGACTTTGGGCTTTTGTCGAGCGACCGCTGGGTTCATCGGTAGGGGACCACTTTTATTATGAGCGCTTCGTCACGTAAACCGGTCCTGCTTGTTATTCGCGATGGTTGGGGAAAGAACCCGCATCCGTCCCAAAACGCCACGAACGCGATACACCTGGCGAAGAAACCGTGTGCAGACCGTCTCGCCGCGGAGTGCCCGGTGGCGCTCGTGGCGGCCTCGGGGCTTGATGTCGGCCTTCCGGACGGGGTTATGGGCAACAGCGAAGTCGGCCACGAAAACATCGGTGCCGGCCGCATCGTGGATCAGGAGTTGGTGCGCATCAACAAGCTGTTCTCCGAAGACAAATTGAAGTCCAATGCCGTGTGGCAAGGCGCGGTGGATCGGGTGAAGCAGAACCACTCTCGCCTGCATCTCATGGGCATCGTCTCGGATGCCGGCGTGCACGGCATGCTGGAGCACCTCTACGGTATTTTGGCGCAGGCCAAAAAGGACGGCCTCACGGAGGTGTTCATTCATGCGTTCACCGACGGGCGGGACACGCCGCCGACCAGTGGGATCAACTACGTGCGTGCGGTGGATCTAAAATGCACCGAGATCGGCGTCGGGAAAATCGCGACCGTATGCGGACGCTTTTGGGCGATGGATCGCGACAACCGCTGGGAACGCGTTCAGCAAGCCTACGATCTGCTGACCGGTCGGAAAATCGCCGCGACGGCATCGAGCGCGGAGGAGGCGGTGCAGCATTACTATGATTCACCGCTGACCGAAACGCAGAAGGGCGACGAATTCGTCGCGCCGACCGCTATCACGGGGGCCGACGGCGAGCCGCTCGCGACGATCAGCAACGGCGACGCCGTGTTATTCTATAACTACCGCGGTGATCGCCCGCGCGAGATCACCAAGGCCTTTGTTTACGATGAGTTCGACGGGTTCGACCGCGGTCCGAAACTGGACTTGTTCTACGCGACGATGACCGAATACGAGGCGGGTTTGCCGGTGCAGGTGGTGCTGCCTAAACCCGAGAAATTGAAGAACATCCTCGGCCAAGTCGTTTCCGAAGCAGGCATCAATCAGTTCCGCTGTGCTGAGACCGAGAAGAACCCGCACGTCACGTTTTTCTTTAACAACTACCGAGCCGAGCCGTTCCCCGGCGAGGACCGGGCCTGCCCGTCCAGCCCGAAGGTGGCGACTTACGACATGCAGCCCGAAATGTCCTCCAGCGAGGTGACCAAGGCGGTGAAGGAAGCGATCCTTTCCGGCCAATACGGACTGATCGTCGTGAACTACGCTAATCCGGATATGGTGGGCCATACGGGTGATTTGCAGGCGGTGGTGAAAGCCGTCGAAGCGACGGATCGCGGCGTGGGCGAGTTGCTGGACGCGCTTGCTTCCGTGGGCGGGAAGGCCGTCGTCGGCGCCGACCACGGCAACGCGGAGCAGATGTGGAACGAGGAAACGGGTGGCCCGTTCACGTCGCATACCCTGAATCTCGTGGAAGTTTTCGTCGTGGGTGACGGTCTGAAAGCGGGCGAAACCAAAATGAAAGAGGGCGGTCGCTTGGCCGATATCGCGCCGACCGTGCTCGACCTGATGGGCTTGCCCAAACCGGCCGAAATGACGGGCGATTCTCTGATTCTGCATTGAGGCGGCCGGGGCCGACCTCCGCCCTTAACTCGGGACGGATGTCGGAGCGGCGGGCCCGATCCGCGGCGAATGCCGCGATGACGCCGGGAGTTTAGATTTGCCGTGCCGTGGCGCGGTCCGCTTAGGTCGCAGACTACGTTCTGACATGAAGCGCTCCCATCACTGTGCCCAGCTTACCTCCGCCGAACTCGGCTCCCACGTTTCATTGGCGGGGTGGGTGGATTCCATCCGCGACCACGGCGGTATTATTTTCATCGATTTGCGTGATCGCCGCGGCATCACGCAGGTAAAGTTCGATCCGCAGGATAATCAGGAGCTGGGCGAACGTGCGGCGCATCTGAAGCCCGAGTCGGTCATCGCGATCACGGGCAAGGTCGTGGCCCGCCCCGAGGGCACCGTGAACGCCGGGCTGCCGACCGGCGCCGTCGAGATCGCGGCCGATTCTCTGGATCTGTTAAACGCTTCGGAAACGCCTCCGTTTCCACTCGACGATGTGGGCGGCGACAAGGTCAACGAGGACCTGCGTCTCACCTATCGTTACCTCGATCTGCGTCGTCCGAAGATGCAGCGTAATCTGCAGGTCCGGCACCGCACGGCGAAGTCCATTCGCGACTATTTCGACGCCAACGAATTCTTGGAGATCGAGACGCCGGCGCTGTTCAAGAGCACACCGGAAGGCGCGCGTGAGTATCTCGTGCCGTCCCGTTTGCACCCGGGCGAGTTCTACGCGCTGTCGCAGTCGCCGCAGCAGTTTAAGCAAATCCTGATGGTGGCGGGCGTGGAGCGTTATTTCCAAATCGTGAAGTGCTTCCGCGACGAGGATCTCCGGGCTGACCGCCAGATGGAATTCACCCAAGTCGACGTCGAGGCGTCCTTCGTCGACCGCGAGGACATCTATGCGCTCTTCGAGGGCATGGTGAAAAAAATCTGGCAGGACGTGCGCGGTGAAGAGCTCGCGACGCCGTTCCAGCGGATGCCTTTCAAGGAGGCGATGAACCGCTATGGCGTGGATAAACCCGATCTGCGTTTCGGACTCGAAATCGTCGATTTCTCGGAGACCTTCACGAATTCCGCCTTCAAGGTATTCCAAGCCACGGTGGCGAGCGGCGGCGTGATCAAGGCGATCAACGCCAAGGGCCTCGCCGACATCACCCAAGGCGAGCTGAAGAACCTTGAAGACGCCGCGAAGTCGCTGGGCGCCAAGGGCCTCGCCTTTATCAAAGTCGAAGCGGGCGAGTGGAAGTCCCCGATCGTGAAGTTCTTCTCCGACGACGAGAAGAACGCGCTCACCGCGAAGCTCGGGATCGAGGACGGCGACATCGTCTTCTTTGCCGCTTCGACTTGGGAAAAAGCCTGCGGAATTCTGGGACGCGTGCGCTTGGACGCGGCCAACCTGTTGCAGAAGCGCGGCAGGCTGACGATCCGTGCCGAGGATTGGAAGTTCCTCTGGGTGATCGATTTCCCGCTCATGTCTTACGACGAAGAGTCCGGCCGCTTCGTCGCGACGCACCATCCGTTCACGTCGCCCGTCCCGGAGGATATCGAGCTGTTGGATACCGATCCGAAGGCAGTGCGCGGTCAGCACTATGACCTCGTGTTAAACGGCATGGAATTGGGCGGAGGCTCAATCCGGATCCACCAACCGGCGCTTCAGAAGAAGGTCTTCGAGGAAGTGTTGAAGATCCCGGCTGATGTTGTCGCCAGCCGATTCGGCTATATGTTGAAGGCATTCACCTATGGCGCACCTCCGCACGGGGGTATCGCGTTCGGCTTGGACCGTATTGCCGCATTGCTGTGCGGCACCACGAGCATCAGAGACGTCATTGCCTTTCCCAAGACCCAAAAAGGGCAGGACCTGATGGCACAGAGCCCGACGCCGGTCACGGCCAAGCAACTCAAAGAGCTGCACATTCAGACGGTCGTTCCCGAGGTGTAAACCTCGACACGATCGCCAGCCGGGTTCCCTATCCGCCGACGGTTTCCGTCGGCGGATTTTTTGTGGATCGATGGCGGTGTGCGTGAGTCGGTTGATATGGGGAAGGAGGAGGCGAGGGCTGACGAGCGGTGAGGCGCGGGCGGCTGAAACAAGTCGGACGAGGGCGGGACGCCACGGTAAAATAGCCATCCGGCCGCGCATCATATAGCCAAGCGAGTGCTTTAAGTCGGGATTACGGGAATGTCATAATTCCGACATTACAAAGCTGTAATATAAGCATATTTTCTATGGATCTTGTTTTATATAAATTTGAATAAAATGGCATCAGGGATGCAGGCGCAGGGGCGGTGTGCCTTGATTGTAATCAATCGGGCGGAACCTCGATACATTCGCGTTAAACCACTACTGACTGTTCTTAACCTACTGACTATGAAGCTACCGTCCCAGTATTCATCCGCCCGACTGAAGATCACAGGAATCTTCGCGTTGTTGGCGTTAGTTACGCCTGTCTTTGGCCAGGATGCCGCCGAAGCCGCGGTGCCCGCTCTGCCGCAAAGCACGGCCGATATTCTCTGGCTCGTGATTGCCGGCCTGCTGGTGTTTTTCATGCAGGCAGGCTTTGCCATGGTCGAGGCCGGTATGACGCGCGCCAAGAACGCGTGTAATATCATGATGAAGAACCTCATGGATTTTTGCTTGGGGGCTTTGGCTTTCTGGGCGATCGGCTATGCGCTGATGTATGGTGGCGCGGGGAAGTTCATCGGTTGGGATAGCAGCTTGTTCATGATGGGCTCGGCGACCGCCGGGCAGGACAATGCGACCAGCGCGGGCTGGTTCTTCCAAGTGGTGTTTGCCGCGACGGCCGCGACCATCGTTTCCGGCGCCATGGCCGAGCGGACGAAGTTCATCGGCTATTGTGTCTATTCGCTGCTCATTTCGGCTTTGTTGTATCCGACGACGGGCCACTGGATTTGGGGCGGCGGTTGGTTAAGCGACATGGGGATCCGCGATTTTGCGGGCTCGACCGTGGTCCACTCCGTCGGCGCCTGGGCGGCCTTGGCCGGTGCCATTATCATCGGACCGCGGCGGGGCAAATACGGGCCCGGCGGGAAGGTTAACGCCAATAATGTCTCAG
>CAXBDS010000141.1:0-13450 GCA_963974355.1 uncultured Opitutaceae bacterium | reverse complement strand
GATCAGGCCGCCGCGATACAGAAACGAATACGCGCGCACGGTGATCTGCAAACGCGCGCCGGTGACAAGGGCGGCCGGTATAACGTAGATGCGCGGAACGTTCCACCACGCTTCCTCGAATGCGCGGCCCGTGCGGCCGACCTCGACGCCGTTGACGAACGTGATGTCGTGCTTGTCGACGGCGCCCAAGTGCAACTCGAGCGCGCACCCGAGCCAGGCCTCCGGGATCGTCACGGAGCGGCGGAACCACATAACCCCTTGATTGGCGTGTCCGGCAGATTGCCAGGTGCCGGGTAGCACGATCGTCCTCCAGTCGGAGTCGTCGAGATCGGCCAAGTGCCAAGGCTGTGTGATGCCCGGATCAGAACGCAAACGCGCGTGAGCGAAACTCCGATGCGCCGCCTGATCCGCAATTGCCCAAAACTCCGGCGTCCAGGCTCGCCCCTCATGCTCCCGCAACAACGCGGCGAGATGAGGATTTTGCGAGAGCGTGTCTCGACTGGTCCAGGCCTGAATGACGGTCCCGCCCCACGCCGAACTGATGATACCGACAGGCACGCCGAGCTTCGCCTGCAGTTCGCAGGCAAAACCATAGGCCACGGCCGAAAACCCGCCGAGGTTGTCGGGGGTGGCTACTTTCCACGTTCCGGCCACCGTGCGGTGGGATCCGAGATAAGCCCGTCGCCCCACGGTGAACATGCGGATCCTGGCGCTATCCGCCGCGGGGACCGGAATCGGAGACCCGGGGCCACACTGGGCGAGGGTCCACTCCATGTTGGACTGGCCGGAGGCGAGCCAGACCTCGCCGACCAGGACGTCACGGAACTCGACGACCTCACCTGTATCCATGTTTTCGACGCGCAGGAGATGCGGGCCGCCCGCATGAAGCGGAGGGAGCCGGAGAAAGAAGTCACCGTGATCATTGGCCAGACCGTGCGCCTCTCGCCCGGCCAATCGGGCGCGCATCCTCGCGCGGGGACTGGTCCATCCCCAGACGGGAACGGTCTGCTCGCGTTGGACGACCGCATGGTCCTGATAGGGCGAGGCGAGCTCGAGAGGCATCGGTAAACGTTATCCGATCGCGTTTCTGGCCATCCGCGCGCGCTCGGCTTGGGTGGCAGTCATCGCGTGCGCACGAAGCTCGGCCGCATCACGGTGCCCTATAACCGGCGGAACATAAGAATCGGGGAGCACGTCGACCCCGAAGAGAGTCGCATACCAAACGCAGGCCGCCAAATATTTGCCTGCTGCGTTGCAGTGCTTGGCATCGAGCGTGAAGGACTTGGATCCGGTCTGCTTGTCGGTAAGCCAATACCATCCGACATTCAGGCTGGCGCTTTGATTCGGCAACGCGTCTTCGGCAGGGCAATCATAGTCAAATGCATGGTCGGAGGTATACGACCACCGCGCGCTCGCGCGAACCGTCTCGAACGCGTCGCCGGTGGGAATGAGACGAAAGCCGTTCGCATCGGCGAGGGCGCGATAGGCCTCGCGAAGTTGAGCATACATCGTCGCGTGATTTAAGTCCGGGTTGCCTTCGAGCAACGGCGAGTCCTCTCGGTAGGCCCATGTTTGATGAACGACTATTTCGGCCCCCGGAGCATACTTGGGGATGGCGGCGATCAACCGGGAGGCGTGGGGCTGATAGCTCTCCGACAAAAAGCTCAGAGGACTGCTTTGCTGAATCGTGACAACGTCCCAGTCGATCGCAGCCAGAGCTTCAGGAAGAGTGGCCGGCTTGGTCTCCCCTGTGGCTGGATCGACAAAGCGGGTGTAACAGCGGCCCTTGGACGGATCAGCTTCGGCCTGCTCGAGATTACACAGGTGCTGCTCAAGGGAACATCCACTCGTCTCGGCCTCTCCAATAACAACGCTCACGCCACCGGCCGAAGCGAGAGCAGGGAGGCATTCGCAGGCGTCGCGGGAGAAACTGTTCCCGACCGTCAAGAGTTTCAACGACTGGCGTCTTCCTCCAGATCGGGGAGGAAAGCCGGTATTTGATCGTGCCGGAGAAAGCATATCGAGAAACGATGCCCGAAAGGGTCGCCCACCGAGTCAACCCCAGCCGGCCGAGAAAGGTCGTGTGACGCAAATCCGGTTCAGCCGATTGAACAGGGAGCGATTACTCTGAAAACAGATCCGCCCTCCCCCACCGACGCGGTGCGATCCAGGCAAACGCCGAGCGATTACCCTTGTCCCGCCCCACCCTTTACGCGCCAAAATAGAGCATGCGCCCGCCCCTTACGCCGACGACGATGCATCGTTGGTCCAGCGTGAAGTCAGAGCTTCTTTGGATCTACGACGGCCCGGAACAGAGCTACGGCGAAACCATCACCGCGGATCATCAGCATGCGTATTGGCTCCGCCTGATCCGCAAAGGCGGTGTCAAAATCACCGGCGAAAGTCGCACGTGCAAGGCGACGGAGGGGCAATGGATTCTCTCGCCCAACGAACTCATCACGCAGCGATTCACGAAAAACTCCGAGATCCTTTCGATTCATTTTCTTTGCCAATGGCCGACCGGGAAAAATCTTTTCACCGGCACCCACGGGATGATCTGGGAAGCCCAAACGACTCCGCGGCTCGAACGCAGCGCTGTCGCGCTTCAACGGTTGACCAAGCGCCATTTCCCGACCGCGCGACTGGACCTCTATTTCCAATCGGCGAGTCATTCGTTGTTCATGCGGTTTCAAAATGCCTTCACCCTCTTCCTCGCGGAATTCTCCGAGGCGATGACCCAGCAGGGACGGCAATTCAGTCACTACGGCACGCACGACGAGCGCCTGACCCTCGCGCTCAACTGCATGCACGAAACGTCGCAGAGCGATCCCTTTCCTTGGGAACGGATCGCCCAGGCGAGCGGCCTCAGCCGCAAGCATCTCGACCGGCTGTTTTATACCCACTTCGGCACGACCAGCCGGAGCTACTGGGAAAAGATGAAACTGGAGGACGCCATCCGCCTGCTTGAGACGACCACGCTCTCCATCAAGGAGGTCGGCTACAATCTGGGCTTCAAGCAGGCCTCCCACTTTTCCACGTGGCTGACCAAGCATCTCGGACATCCGCCCCGAGAGCACCGGAAGGAAGGTTTGGACTCGGCGGCGCTTGGCTTGGTCCGCCCGCACTGAAGTTTTGCGCGCCTCGCGTGACGGAGGGCCCGGCGCCGGCCTACCGAGAATCAAGAAGCGACGCCCGCCTTCAGAAATGGCCTCAGCAACGAAACCAACTGGTCCGCGATCGCGACATGGCCGACGCCAGTGGGATGAATGCCGTCACCGGGAATGATCTCCACATCCCACGACGATGTGTCCACGTAATGAATACGGAGGTCGCCGGCTTCGATTCTCGCCCACGTCGCCTCCTGGATCGCCGTCTGCACCGCCTCGGCGCTTATCGTGAAGGGACGCAGCACAAACATCTGCGCGGCCGGAAACCGGGTGCGCAACCCTTGCAGTAAGGTCGCGAAGGCCTCCCGGAAGCGCGCGATCAAGGCGGGCTCGCCCTGGATGGCGGCGAAGTCGTTGGTCCCCAGATTGACCACAATCAGGTCGGGCCGATAGGGCGATTCGGCAAAGTTCCAGTCACCGGCGGTGCCCCGTTCAGGCGGGCTGTTTTTGAAATAGGCCGATTCCATGCCGAAGAGCGGCGGAGTGGTCCGATAATAACCGAAGCCGTCGCGCAGGGCCATGCCGGGATAGGCGATGCAACTGGATTCCGTGCCGAGCGCCTGGGCGACGAGCCGGGAGCAACTGTTCTCACAGGCCGTGATGGAATCGCCGATAAATTCAATGTGATCCATACGCCGCGAGCTCTGGTGCAGAACCGCGTCGCGATCGAGGTGCAAGCGATCGAAGAAAACCGAATCCTGCCCCGTGAGGCCCGAGACCGTCAGCACATGCGGCCCGGTCGGGGCGAGGCCGCATCCCAGCGTGACCAAACCGGCGGCGGCGCGTAACTCGTGCCGATGACCATCGATAACAACGGCAAGGTCGGTGCGCTCGAGCAGATGGATCGCGATGGCCGTGCTGCCGGAGAAGGTCAGTTTAAAATAGGGACGAATCCAGTTGCCGCGTTTCCCTGCGCCCTCGGCCGCCCAACGTCCCACGTAGCGAATGGCAGGATCGCCGGGGCTCACGACGCGAGAGCCGGGCATCGCGTCCGGGACCGGGTCATGCTGGTTGGCGGTGGGAACAGACATAAGGTTGGCAAGCTCAGGTGCTGCCCGGCGATGCGATGGCACGCGATGTCGGGCAGGCCGCTAATACGCTTTGTGATCCTTGACGGTGCCGTTGTCGGTGTCGTCGACCTGATAGGTCTTCAACTTGCGGAAGAGCGCCCGGATGTCGTGGATGCCGCCCCACGTGAACCAGATCCCGGCGACCACCGTGATAAGCAGAGGAAGACCGATCGCGGTCACATGCCAGAAGCCGAGCCACGTCGAGTTCGACCATGGCTTGATCCACGACACCAAGCCGGACTGGCCGAGAAGGTTCCAAGCGGTGCCGCCGAGCATCACGCTAAACCAGCCGCCCGACCAGACGAAGAGCCCACCCGTGATCCATTTGTCGCCCCGGGTGAAATTGCCGTCGATGCCGACCAGACGGGCGAAGGACCACTCCCGTTTCGGCACGATGGGCTTCCCGTGCTCATCGCACGGGAGTTCGTCGCGATGGAGCATCTTGTTGAGCGGGTAATCCTCCCGGCAAGTGAGCAACGAAACCCCGACGTAGAGCGCGATCGCCACCAACGTGGAGAAAAACGAAATCTGCATGCCGTTCAGGGTGAATGCCGGGATCGCGTCCTCGAAGCCGAAGACGCCAAAGGCGAGGCGGCTCCAGTCGGAAAGGAACGCGTCGCCAAAAAGCTTATACGCGAGGATGCCGCCACCCGAGAGCACCGAGCCCGAGATAACCCCAGCCCATGCCCCGGCCGTGGTTCCCTTCTTCCAGTAGAGCCCGCCGATGATCGCCGCCCCCGCCCCGCCGACGTAAACGGCCGTCGTCACCGACCACCACATCAGGATGTATTCGGTCTGCCTGAACAAAGCCCCGAAAACGAAGGCGAACACCGCCACGCCGATGATGCAGCGACGGAGGAGCCGAATGTGTTTCTCCGGCGTAGGCGCCTTTTTGAGCCGCGGAAGAATGATATCCTGCGCCAGAATGCCACCCCATGAATGCAGGTGGGTCGAGTCGCCGCCAAAGATGCCGAAGAGGAGCACCGCGCAAAGCGCACCCTTGATGCCGATCGGCAGCAGGTGCGAAAGCGCGACCGGGATCGTCATCTGCGTCTGGATCTGGGGCTGGGCGATCTGGGCGATGCCGGCCTTGGCCTCGACCGATGCAGCGGCGAAATCGGGATGCCCCAGGTAGGTGATCGCGGCGGCGGCCAGCAGCACGACGACGACCTGCTTACCCGACTCACGCCAGCGGCCGAGGATGCCGCCCATACGCGCCTCGTGAGGCGTCGCGCCGGCGGTGTTGTAGGCGCTGGAGTTTTGCCAGGCCATCGTGCCGTAGGTCGCGAGAAACAACCCCATGAGCACATACCACAGGTTGAAATCCTGCACCTGCCACGCATCGAAAGGATTCACCATGGAATGGCCTTCGGGCCGGCTGCCCAGCACAGTGGACATCTGCGACCAGCCGACGAGACAGAGCACGCCGATGATGATCACCAGATACGCGAGCTGCGAAAAAATGCCCTCCAGACAGTCGGTCACCATGAGCGTAATCAACCCACCGGCCGTCGCGAGCGTCAGGCTGATCGCCAGGAACACGCCCATGAGCGGGATGTAGGTAGGCAACGAATACCCGCCAATCACGATCTCCGGCGGCAGTTGCAGAAAATACACCATGAACCGTGCGCCTATCGCGGGGATGATGCCAAAGTTGATGGCGCCCGCCACGAAACCGAGGATGCCGGTGAACGACCGGAAATTACGGCTGTAACGCATCTCAAAAAACTGCGCAAGGGTCATGGCCCTCGTCTCGCGGAAGCGGTAAATGACGAAGCCGAAGATCGCGACGATCACCCCGACCGGACCGCTGATCCAGGCCCACCACGTGGGCACGAAGCCCGCGTGCGCGAAGACCTCCCACATCGCCACAAAAACGACCGCGCCCGCCTGCATCTCGCCCTTGGCCACGGCCAGCAGATAGCGCCCCCCCACCCGTCCGCCGGAGACAAAATGCGCCACGCTCTTCATCTGCCGCTGGGTGATGATGCCCACGGTCAGAATGATCAGCAAAGGCAGTATGATCACGATCCAATCCAGAATATGCATGTAAGGTAAAGTGGGGCCCGGGCGCGCGATCCGTCACCGCGCGCCCGGGAGAAAATGGACACCTCCGGGCGGGCGCGAGCACACACACCCACGACGGAGGCTTTCGTGCCGTCTCGTCAACGCACGTTGATATTATCGATCGAAAAATCCGTATCGACTCCGCGGACTCCGATCCTGCCCGTGCTCAGCGAGACGTCGTTGACCATCGCCGCCATCACGCCATCGACCGCACCGGCCACGCTGGTGCCGTTCACTCGCAATTCGAGGCGATAGGTGTGGTTGGGATGAATCGACCAGGGAACATCCACCAAGGCTGTCTCAATGCCGCCCACGCGTTTGCTCAGCCGCAGGTTGTTGGAAACGGAATCAATCATAACGCCGTAGTAGTTGTCGGCATCCGCATACCGCGCGAGGAGACCGGCCGTGCCCGCGTGCCTGAGCTTGAAGTCACCCGACGCAGCGTAGTCGTTCCAGATGGGCTGACCGGCCACGGCGATGGTCTCACCCGCCTTCTTGCTGGTCTGCCGATAGACGCTGTTGCCGAACTTTTCTTCGACCGCCCAAGCCCCTTCCGCCGGGGTCCAGCCCTCCGCCACGCCGTCTTGAAAATCCTCATTAAGAAGTTCCAAGGGGATGATCTCGATCGAGCTGACGTGTTCCACGCTGTTGTCGGCGCCGGTATAGAGTCGGAGGTCGGCGTTCCAACTGCCGCCGTTGCGAAAATCGGCGTCGGTGATCTCGACCGAGGCGTCACGCCAGGCATTGGTGCCGGTTTTGGCGATGACCGCATTCTTCGCCGTGCTGCCGTTCAAGGCGTTGTATTGGATCACGATATTACCGCCGGCGTCGTCCCAAAAGCGGAGCTTTATCAGCAACCGCGTATCCCCGCGCCTGACGATGGAATCGCTGACCCGCATCACGATATACTTCCCGGTATTTAGAATCTGGCGACAAGTCTCCCCGTTGAACGTGACCGCCGGGTTGTAGGTCGCCAGCGATTCGGTCGTGCCGTTTTCCCGCTCCATCAGGAAGAATTCGTCGGTGGGGCCGAATTTCATGCGCGCGCCGTCCGATTTGCGTCGAACCACGACGGAAGCGACAACCAGCTCCTTCGTGGTCCCCGCGCCAATGCGGAAGTCGGCGCCGTTGTTTTGCGAGTTTTGGAACGCAATATCCGAGAGTTCGTAAGTCGCGGTGCTCCAAGTCCCCGAACTGTTGCGCAGCACGATCGGCATCGGTGCCGCCGTGCCGGCGTTCTGGCTGTCGTATTCAAGAATGATTCCGGCCGACTGCCCGGTGGGCGCGTTGTTGAGGTAGGTCACATCGACAAACACCGTGTTATCGAGACCGCCATTCGCGTCATAGATCCAGTCGTCGTTAACGCTGAAATACATGTAGTGCTGCGTCGGGATCTGCTTGATGGATCCATCAGTGGTGTAATCGGTGATGCCGCTGCCGTCGCCGGAGGCCGGATCAAGGTAGACAACCGTGCGCTGGCTTTCCGCGAGAGCCGGAAACTCCGTCTGCAGACGGAAATCCACCGTCGCTCCGTCGAGCGCCTGATAGGCATACCATGCCTTGAGCGGAGTCCGATCGAAGTCGCGCAAACCAAAGTTGGCCTCGAAGGGCGTGTAGTTTTCGACGTTGCGATCCACATACCAAAACGTGCGTTCGACATTGTTGAGCCCCATCTGGGCCAGCCAATGCCGCATGACGCGATCAGCCTTCATCGGTTCGAGCGACGCGGTGCCGGATGTGGAGTAACCCGTCTCGGTGATCCAAATTTTTTTATCGAGTTGCCCGTGAGCCGCGAGGGCATCGACGACCAACTGATACTTGGTCAGCTGGGTGGCTATGGTCCCGTAAGAGTGATAGTTGATGATATCGATGTAGGCGCCTCCACCGGCGGCCAACAACTCGTCCAAGAAGTCCTCCTGGAACCCGGGAGTGGGCGTCACCGGCTGCACGAGGCCGCCCATCAGCACCTTGTTGGCGGGGTCCGCCGCGTGCAGCTTGACCGCGGCTCTGGAGAGCAACTTGTAATACTCGTCTACGCGCGTCTGTGATCCCGACACGCGAAGGAAGCTGTGATGGTCGGGCTCGTTCCACACTTCCCAATGAGTGACCTTGCCCTCATAGCGATCCGCGAGGAACTCCACGTAGTTCTCCCAATAGCTCAGACCGATCGGATCGGAGGGTGGATAAAAACGCACTCCCGAGGTCGTGCCCGCCGGAGCCGAGGAGCACCATTCGGTGCTGAAGGCGAGGACCAGGAGAACGTTGACGCCGTGGTCGTGAAAGGTGTTCACGACGTAGTCCAGCTTGGCGAGCCGATCGGGGTCGGCCGTCTCCGGCAACGTGCCGGCAGAGGGCTGCAAAGAGCCCCATTCCGGACTCAAGCGAACCCATTTGACGCCGGCGGCGATCATCTCATCGCAGGCCTCGACGTAGTCGTCGTAGCGCAGGAGATGCGAATGAACTCCCATCTCCTGCATGGCCGCATCGGTCGCCTTCGAGGTCAGGCTCGTGGTGAGAAAAACGCCTGCGATGATCAGCAATCGACCGAGGCGGGCGGTGGTGTGTTTTGAGGTATTGTTCAGGGGCATAAGAAAGGGATCGGAGACGGCGCGGCTAATCTCATCGCCGGACCCGACGCGCCGAAGTCGGGTTAGGCAGGAACTGCAAAACTCAGGGAATCGCGCCGGCCGGGTCTCGCGGGGCCGCGCGCATGCGTTCGCGGACCGAGCATCCGTCGAGCTGACCAAGGGCGACGCCTGAGGCGGTCGCCAGCGCGACGGCGGTGCCCGCGGCTTGGCCGATCGACATACAGGTGGGCATCACGCGAAAACTGCCGGCCGCCTCATGCGTGGCACTGATGCAACGCCCTGCCGCGATGATGTTGTCGAGTTTGACCGGAAGCAGGCATCCGTAGGAAATGCCGTAGAGATAGTCGGCCTCGTTCGCATTCATGTCGGTCTCGGTGCCATCGGGTTGATGAACGTCGATCGGATAGGCGCACAGCGTGATGGCGTCGGCCGGCACGCGGCTCGAAAACACATCGTCCTCGGTCAGCGTCTGCCGGCCCACGATGCGCCGGCTCTCGCGCACCCCGACCTGCGGGCCGGTCTGCAGCAGGTAGGCGTCCTTAAATCCCGGAATGTATTCACGGAAAAATGACACCAGCTCCGTCGCCTGGCGACGCCCCTCGATCTCGGCCTTCGTGTGCTCGCGCGGATCGCAGGCACTCAGGCCCTGGATGCGCGTGCCGTTGACCATGATCCGGGACGGATCCCCTGGCACGCTCCAGACCATGGATATGGTCTCGCGCGGGATGGTCCATTTGCCCGCTCGACGGGCCGCGGTGATTTCCTCGCGATAGCGGTCCCCGGCCCCCGCGTAGCCTTCCGGCGTCAGGTATCCGCCGGCCTGCGACCAAGCCTCCGGATCGAAGCCGCCCATCTGCACGATCATGCTCATGGGCTGGGTCAGGCCGTCGGACTTGCGGCCGTGCGTCATCTCCGCCCCTGCCAACGCACAGGCGTCGGCATCACCCGTCGCGTCTATCACGTGGCGGCAGGTCACGACCACCGAACCGCCCTTCGCGGCAAAGGTGAGCTTCCAAAATTCTCCGGCGCGAACGACCTCGCACAACAGGGCATGATAGAGCAGCTGCCCGCGGTCCAACTGGATGCGGTGCTCCATTTCCTGCTTCAACGCCTCCGGATCGAAGAGATCGATGTTGCCGCCGTCTCCGCGATAACACGTTCCCGCGGCGATCATTGAGTCGATGAGCTCACGATAAATCGAGTCCGCGAGATCGCGGCCATGATAGTGATAGTTGAGAAAGCAGCCAAGCCCGGCGGCCGTCCCCATGCCGCCCAGAAACCCGTGCCGCTCCACGAGGAGGGTGGAGCATCCGCCCCGCAACGCCGCGAGCGCCGCGGCGTATCCGGCAGGCCCGCCTCCCACCACGACACACTCGGTCTCCATTTGAAACGGACTCATCATGGACCGAGGAAACGCAGCCCCACGTCCGCCATAATCCTTAAAGCGTCCGGCGAGGCACTTCGGTTCAACCAAGTGAACGCGGTTGCGCCTTGTCCCACCAGCGCTCCGCCCTACGCTTTTGCCATGCCCTCCGCTTCCGTGGCCGACAGACCCCCCACCACGCTGCTCAACCAAGGCATCGCCATGGTGCGGCATCTCGCCCACAGCCCGCGCTCGCTGGGCGTCACCGAAATCGCCAAGCAGATGAACCTGCCGAAATCCTCAACGTTCCGGATCCTCACGATCCTCGGCGAGTTGGGCTTCGTGCAAAAGGGCGAGGCATCGGGCCGCTACTCGGTGAGCCCGGAAATCTTCAGCTTCGTCTACGAGCTGACGCACCACTTTGCCCCGACCAAGCGTTTTGAAACGATCATGATCGAGTGCGCGGAACGGTGGCGTTGCAGCGTGTATATTTCGATGCTGAGCGGCACCCACAGTTACGTGGTGTCAGCGATGGGGCCGACTGGCGGCACCCTCGCCCTCGGTTCCAGCTGCCCCGCTTACGCCAGCTCTGCGGGCAAGATCATCGTGGCGGCGCTGGACGAGTCGCAATGGCCGTCCTTTGCCCCGCAACCGGACGACGCGCCCCTGACCGCTTACACCAACCACGAGGCCGAGCGTTTTTACCGGGAATTGCGGGTCGCGCGCGAGCAGGGCGTCGCCTGGAATCTGCGCGAGTCGACCGAGTCCGATGTCTCGGTGGCGGCACTCGTCCCGGAGGCAAATCAGCCTCCCCGTCTCGCCGCGGCCTTGCTCATTCCCTACAAGGACATGCTGACCCACGACAAAGAGCGTCTCGCGGAACGCGTCCGCGAACTGGCCCAGCGCTTGACCGAAGAGGCAAAAGCCTCGCCCGCGCGCCCGCCGGCCATCCTCTTGGCGCCTTCCGCGGTTCCTCCGAGCCGCCCCTAGCCGCCCGCGCACGGGACCGCGCCGCCTAACCGACACATAGCGAATAGTTGGCCGGACCGAGATGCGCCTGAAACGAACCGCTCAGGCTCACTCGCCCGCCCGAGTGCACCCCGCCCAAGGCCATTAGATTCGCGTAGCAATCGAGCAGCAAGCCACCGTCCTTCGGCAGTCCCAACGACTGGCGCGGGACCACGAGATCGATTTCGTAGCCGGATCCCGCGCGACGCTGAATCGCCTCCGCCCCTTCGAACGGTTTGGCGTCGGCGCCAAACACCTCGCCTCGATCCCCCTCGACGGCCGGCACGACGATCACCTGCCGATGCCCCCCGCCCGATTCCGCCGCGAAGAACAACTCTACGCAGGACCCCGACCACGGCTGGCTGCCCGGCGTCACTTTCGTGTCATCCACCCGCAGTCGGAGCGCGATCTCCTCCCCCGTCCTCAGGATCCAAGCCATCACCGCCGGAGCGCCGTCCAGCATGATTTGAAACGCCGCCTCGCCCTCTCCCACCGGCAAAATCCGGCGCACCGGGATCACCAGATCGGGCGCGAGCACCTCCGCCGGCGGATTCTCCAATCGCACCCGACCACCGGTCGCCGGCGGTGGAAGCGGCACCTGTAATAACGAATCAACTACATCGCCAGCACCGGCCTTCAGGTTGACCGGCTCCCGATGGATCACCGCCCCGGCCTGATCGCGCACCGTGATCTCTCCCTGCAGCTCCAACGGGACGGACCGCGGATTTGTCACCGTGATGGCCAGACGCCGTGCGTCTCGCGGATCGCGCGCCAGATCGACGATCACACGATCGCCGACCCCGGCGTAGCCCCGACCGGTGCCCGATATGACGGGCGCAAACTCGCCGAGCACGCCAGTCCCCTGATGCGCCGCGATCAATTCGTCACACATCGCCCAGATCTGATCGAGCGTGAGGGTCGCGGCGGCGTTCGGATCGGCCATCACCGCGTGGTAGATGTGCTCGCGGCGGCCGGTCAGCGCCGCCTCGACCGTGAGCTCCTGCACGTTGATGTTACTCCGGCAAAGTGCCGCCAATTGTGGTGGCAGATCACCGATGACGGTCGGTTGCAGGCCCTGCGCATCGACCAGGCACGGAACCTCCACACAACAGCGATCGGGAAGATTGGTGATGAGCCCGGTGTTCGGCACGTTGCCGTAAATCACCCGCGGAACTCCCGTCTCGCGCGAATGGATGATGAAGGCGCCGTATTCGTGCGTCTGAGGGCCTACTTCAATGCCCGCGGAGTGGTCGCCCATCAGCCGCGCCTCGGTCGCTTTCCACGTGTCGACGATGCTGGCGCGCCGACGAAGGCCATCGTCCAGCGGGATGTCGAAACGCTTCACGATCTCATCGCCGTGCGGCAGGAAATGCGGCAGATACTCCGCCTGATGCTCGCTCGATTCGGTAACGAAGTATCCCGTGCGCCGCATCATCTCGAAACGCACGCGGTCGGCCTGAAACGATGGGTCCGCCAGCTTGCGGAACAGGAGCGGATACGCGTCCCTCCCCCGCGTCTCGAATCGGAGGAAAAACGCCATGTGGTTGATGCCCGCGACCAGGTAGGAGACGTCTTCGTAGTCCAGAGCTGAATACGCAGCCAGCCGCCTCGACGTGCTCTGCACCGAGTGGCATAGCCCGACGTGGGGGATCCCCGTAGAGCGCTCCACCGCGCGACACAGCATGGCCATCGGATTCGTGTAGTTGAGCAGCAGACAGCCCGCGGCGCCCACCTCGGCGATGTCTCGCGCGATGCCGTTGACCACCGGGATGGTGCGCAACCCGCGGAAGACCCCGCCCACGCCGAGCGTGTCCGCGATGGTCTGGCGCAGACCGTATCGCCGCGGAATCTCGAAGTCGAAATCGTTGCCGGGATCGTTGCCCCCGACCTGAATGGTGCAGATGACGTAACGGGCACCCCGGATCGCTTCGCGTTGATCCAGGGTCGCCGACACGCGCGCCGACACCCCGAGGCGATCCACCATGCGCCGGGTCATTTTTTCCGCGACGCGCAGCCGATCCGGATCGATGTCCATAAGACAAATCGAGGCATCCGCCAGCTCCGGGAACTGGAGAATGTCGCCCAGCAGAGTCTTGGCAAAAACGACGGAACCGGCGCCGATCAGGGTGATTTTTACGCTCATCTTAGTAAAAGGTAGGGACTACTTTGAGATTATCGGGCGGAGCG
>CAXBDS010000140.1:0-13833 GCA_963974355.1 uncultured Opitutaceae bacterium | reverse complement strand
CTCTGTCACAATCGGGAAACGACCGCTCGGCATGGAACCCTTCCGGTGGATTAGAAGTTAACCTGCACCTGTGAGCGCACGCCGGAAATCGTTTCCGAGCCGTTCGGGCCGACGGAATGCCCATAGACGTAACCTAGCTGAAATCGTAAATCACTGCCCATGATATCGTAGTTAAATCCGGCGTAGAGTTCATCAAGGGTATCGCCGACCAACGCCGATGGCGCCGAACGCAGGCCATCCGAGGTGCGCACGCCCCGCCCGTCGGAATCGACCCGGCTGTAACGCACGGCACCGAGCCAATGGGCATTAAACGCATACTCCGTCTGCAACCAAAACCCTTCCGGGTTGACCTCGGTCCCCGCGCCGATCCCGCCATCGACAGTCGCCGTCAGATACTCCCCGCCCACACGAAAGGCTCCGAAACGCACGTCGCCGTAGACCGAGTAAATCACCAGGTCGTTGCCCGCCGTCGCGACGCGGCCACCCGAGTCGGGCAGATAACCCGCGCCGGCGCCCAACGTATAAGTCAGGTCATTCACCCGCCCCGCGTAGCCAAGGTTGGCCCACGTCGCCGGCGTGTTGATTCCGGAGATCCCGGTGCTCGCCGCGCCGGCCGCGTCACTCGGCCGCTCGGGATTGGTCACCGCCAAACCATAGTAGACGCCATCGACTTTGCCCTTGGTCGCATCCGGATTTCCGTCGAGATAGATACCGACCCGATAGCCGGCGGCGCCCAGCCGGCGGCCGTTGTTGGACTCCGTAAAAAAGCGCGTGGCGGCCGAACGCTCAATGGCGTTCAACGAACCGCTTGAGGTGTTTTCTTCGTAACCCACGTAGGGTTTGCGCAAGCCCGCTTGGATCGCAATCGGACCAAAACCCAGGTCACCGCCCCACCCGATTACCGCTTTGTTGAAATCACCCGACGAAAACGTGTAGTCGATATCCGCCAACCAATCCGAAGCCAAGACGACCTTGGCGCCGATCCGTGCCCGTCGCACCAGAAACCGGTTCGTGTCGCCCATGTCCCGGTCGCTGTCCAAGCTGACGTATTGCATCTGCAGCCGCCCATAGAGCGTGAACGAATCCACGATTCTGCTGCCCGGTTTGGTCACGGCAACGCGCACCGGCGGAGGCCTCGTTGCCGCAAGGGACGCCGGTGAAACTGCATCCGGCGTGGAGGCGCCTTCGCCCTCGACCTTCTGGTCGTGCATCTCCGCCTTCACTTCGGCGGCTTCCGCTGCCGTGAGCAGTCCTTTGCGCACCAGGATTTGGAGCAGCACATCGGTTTCACCGGCCTGCAACGAAGTGACCGGGGTGAAAATGAGCGCCCACAGCGCACACAGGAGGGGTAAATGAAACGTCTTCATTTTGTAACAAAAGCTGACGGTTCGAGCCCGGCGCCCTACGGCAACCCCGAAACCACCCTCTAATGTTACAGTTTGATGACTTTATGGAAACAAGACCGCCCGTTTGTCGGAAAACCTCCCCTGTCTGGTGACAAACAGGTCACACTAACGTTGTCCGGCCAACCAGCTCACTTTCCCTCTGCCCTCCCCCGCCAGGACGGGCGCTCCAGCAAGTCGTCCGTCCCGGTCAAAAGCCACCAGCGCCCTTGGGCGTCAGAAATCCACTTGGATCTGCGATCGCACCCCGTCGACGTGCTCCGCCTCGTCAGCTCCCGCCACGCGTCCATAGACGTAACCGAGTTGGAACCGCACGTCGCGCCCGACAAGCCGGTAGTTGAAACCCGTATAGAGCTCGTCCAGTCGATCGCCCACCAACGCCGCCGGCGACGAGCGCAGGCCATCCGACACCTTCACGCCCCGGCCATCCGAATCGGTATGGCTGTAGCGCAAAACCACCGCCATCGGATCGGTCACTTCAAATTCACCCTGCAACCAGTAACCCAGCGGCGCGGCGTCCTCGCCTGAAGCCCGTCCCGCCTCCATCTGCGCGCCCAATACCTCACCCGCCAGACGCATCCGCCCCGCCCGGAAGTCAGCAAAAGCTGAATACACCATAAGATCCGCGCCCGGCGTCGGCGTTAGCCCACCTTGATCCGGCAGCAAGCCGGCGGCCCCGCCGATAAGCAGCCGGGCATCGCCCCAGTGCGCGGAATAACCGAAATGTCCCCAAGGCGCGATCTGGTGGGAAGCACCGGCCACCGGCGACGCTGTCTGCGCCGCCGTGTAAGCGCGATCCGCGTTGGTGAGCGCGCCGCCGAAATACCAACCCGGCTGGCGGCCGCGAGCCGCATCCGGATTTCCGTCCAGGTAAACGCCCACCCGGAAACTCGCCGCCGCCAACCGCCGCCCGTTGTTGGACTCCACAAAATAACGCGTCGCCCCGGAGCGTTCGAGGGCCTCAAGGGCACTGCTCGAAAAATTCTCTTCGTAACCGACTTTCGGTTTACTGAGCCCGGCGTAGATCGCCAGCGGCCCCACGACCGATTCGCCGTTCCATCCCACCAGCGCTTTGTGGAAAGCCTGGGAGGGGAAATTGTATAACACCTCCGCCGTCCAATGCCGGGCCGTCGTCGCCCTCACGCCCAATCGAGCCCGGCGCAAAATGAGGTGCTCGTTTGCCGCCACCGCCTGATCGCTATGCAGCGAATAATACTGTGCCTGCAATTCGCCGTAGATCAGCACGGCATCGACCCGGCTCCCCTTGGGTCGCACGATCGGCGGATAGGTCGATTTTTCCTCCGCGACCGGCTCCAACCGCCCGATCGCCGCACCCTCCGGGCCCCGGGCCAGAGTGACCACCACCGCCGCGTCGTCCGCCATGTCCGCCCGCACCTCCTCCACCTCCGCCTCGGTCAAAAGACCTTTGCGCACGAGAACGCGCAACAATGCTTCCGTTTCGGTCCCCGCCCTGATCTCCGGCGGCAACGGGACGGCCAAGACCGCCAACCCAAGAATAAGTTTAACCAGCTTCATAAGTCGAAGCCTTCGATGCTTCGCCCGCTCCCCGGCGGCGCAACCTGCGCAACACTATCTTTTGTTAGTATCGCGCCCACGCATCCCGATCATGCCCAACAAAAAGGCCATCCGCTCCCGAAGGGCGAATGGCCTGCCATAAGAGGGCGGATCCGGCGCCTCGCGGCCGCCGACCCGGGTTACTTCACCGGCACGAAACCGACCTGTTCGACGATCTTCTGACCCGCCGGGCTCAGCGTGAAATCGATAAACTGTTTCGCCACGTCATCCGGCTTGCTGCCGGTGTAGTAGAAGGTCGGCCGCGCGTAGGGGTAGTTCCCCTCGTTGACCGACTTCGGCGAAGGCAGATGACGGTCGATGGAAACGATCCGCACGCCGGGCGCGTGGGCGTAGGCGAGGCCGACGTAGCCGATGCCGTTCACATTTTTGCCCACCTCAGCGGCGATCTGTTCGTTGCCCGCCATCTTCTGGGAGGAGCTTGCGTAGTCGCGCTTGTTCATCGCGAGGTCCTTGAAATCCGAATACGTGCCGGACGACGTGTTGCGGGTGTAGATCGAGATCGATCCCGGTTGACCGCCGAAGGTCGACCAATCCGTCACATCGCCGGTGAAGATCTGCTCCACCTGTCGCTTGCGCAGATTCGTGATCGGGCTCTTTTCATTCACGATCACGGCCAGACCGTCGTAGGCCACCGTGTATTCGTGCACCTCAATGCCTTTGGCTTCGGCGGCCGACTTTTCCGTGGGTTTGATGTGGCGACTCGACATGCCGATCGCGGCGGTTTCGTCGATGATCGCCGCGATGCCGGTGGACGATCCCTCGGCCGCGATCTCGAAGGCGACCCCGGGGTGCTGCGCCTTAAATTCTTCCGCCAAAATGGGCACGAGTTTCGCCCCCAGCGTGTCGGATCCTTTGATGACCAACTTTTGCGCCGAGGCCGCGCCGACCGTGACAAACGCGAGCAATAACCCGCCGATGACTTTCCGGAATGAGAACAACATGGTGGCCGTGTTAGACCGCCCCGCCCGTGTCGGCTCCAGACTTTTGCGCTTTTTGCGATGTTACGTTTCTGCAACGGAGGCCGATTCCGATTCCCGTTACGGGGGAAAATCGGCTCCGCTCCCGGACATGCGGTCCGTCCTGCTTTTGTTTCTCGCCTTCGTTTCGGTCTCCTCCGGCGCCACGCGCCCGCTCGACCAGTTCATGTGGAAAGAGCGCGTGCTGCTCATCGTTACGCCGTCCCTCGACGACCCGCGCTATCTCGCCGAGGCCGCCTCGCTCCTCCCGCAAATGGCCGCCTTGCAAGCCCGCCGGCTCCAGATCGTCACCGCCCTCCCCGGCGACCCGAACCGGGCCCGCCTGCCCCTCGGCGACGATGCCTTCGCCGTCGTGCTCATCGGCTTGGATGGCGGCATGAAAGCCAGTCGCGGGGACCTGATGAGCGCCGATCTCGTCATCAAAGAAATCGACAACCCCGCCACCCGCAAAAGCGAGATTCGCGGCCAGACCAAGGCCCGCAACGACGGCGACACCGCCGCCCCGCTTACCGCCGCCGAAGTCATCGAAAAACTGGGCCTGAGCGCCGAGCCGACCTCCTCGGGGTGGTATAGCGAAGTCTACCGCAGCGAACGTCGCTGGTCCGCCCCCGCCGATGCCGATGACCGCACCTTCCCGGGCGGACGCGCCGGTGCCTCCACCATCACCTATCTCTTGGCGGGCCTGGACGCTCACCCTCGGCTGCAAAGTCACCGCAGTGACGAGATCTATCATTTTCTCGGCGGGGACCCGATTGAAGTCCTCGTTCTCCCGCCGGCCGATCAGCCCGCGGCCGAGGCGCGCGTGGTCACCATGGGCAACGACCTGCAAGCCGATCAGGTGCCGCAGCTCGTCTTGCCCGCCGGCACCGCCTATACCTCGCGTATCAAAACCGGCGGCCAGACCGGCTGGTCGCTGATCGGCGCGACCGTTGTGCCGGGCTGGCAGATTGAGGACGTGATCCACCCGGATGCCGACGCCCTCGCAAAACGTTTCCCCGCCTACGCCGACTGGATCGCCGCCGGCGCCAAAGCTCCCGAGCGCAACTAGACCGCGCCCGGCTCGTCCGTATCATCTTCGGGCGCGACCACCGCCGGCGGCGGCGAAATCCGCACCAACACCACTCCGGCGACAAACAACGCCGCGCAGGTCCAACCAAACCAATTGCCATGCTGGACGTAAAAGCTCTGCCGCCCGATCCAGCGCGCATCCCGTGAAACGTCGGCGATCGCACTGCCCTTAAAGTAGATCGTGCCGGTCTCATTCGGATCGCTGCTGGCGACCGAGACGAGCCGACCGTCCGGGTTCCGTTTGACCACTTTCTGGATCAGCGCCCGCACCGAGCCGAACTCATCGATCCAACCGCTCCAGCCCGCATTCCCCACGCGCAACACCGGCCGCCGCGTCTCCACCGCCCGCAGCACGCTGTGCGCCGCGTGTTGGAAAGCCGCGCCCTCTTCGCCAAACCAGCCGTTATTCGTCTGCACGACCAGCAGGTCGGCTCCCGCCAACACGGATTCACGCGCCAAACCTGGGAAAATATCCTCGTAGCAGATCAACGGGCCCACGAGCAGCGCCTCCCGATTGGCCACCACCGGCATCAGGCCCGCGCCTTCGCCGACCGCAAAGTCGCCCCCGATCGGCACGAACTTTTCCAGCCAACCAAACAGCGGCCGCAGCGGGACAAATTCGCCGAAGGGCACCAGATGGCGTTTCGCATAATAGCCGGACACCAAACCGGTGCTGGGCTCGACCAAAAATGAACCGTTATACCACGTCTCCGCAGCATCGGCCGGACTGCCCGCAACGGGCGGCTCGATGGCGATCGAGCCCAACAAAATCGGCACCTCCGCTTTACGCGCCAAGTCTTCAACAAAGGCCTGCACAGTCGCGTCGCCCCGCACTGCCCACGGTGTCACCGCCTCGGGCCACAGAATCAGGTCCGGACGCCGCTTCGCCACCGTCAGCGTGGTCTGTTCCAACGTATCCAGAATCCCCGGACCGGCCGCCGGATCCCATTTCACCGTGGAGGGCACATTGGGTTGCACAAAACCAAACCGCCCCATTGGCACCGCGTAGGCACCGCGATTAAAGGCCTCCTGGACGTGCACGCACAGACACGCGATCAGCAGGAACATCGCCGCAAAAAACTCCTGGCTCCGACGCTGCAACCCCTGCAAACCCCGCTCAAAAAAGAGCCGGTGCAATGACGCCGCGAAGCCGAGGTTGAGCGTGATGAGCGCAAACGAGATAGGTGATGGTGGAGGCACCGGCGGCCACCTGCAGGATGCTCGCCCGCTCCCACTGACTCGCCGCCAGTGGCAACCAAGGAAACCCGCCGAACAACCACGTGTGCAGCCCTTCATTGACCACCCACAATCCCGCCAAACCAAACATGGCGAGGATTCGCACCATCGCCCCCCGACCCACCACCTGCGGCAACAACCACCATGCCGCCAAAAACCACACGCCGATCCACGCACCGACAAATGGTCCCAACAAAAACAGCCCCACCCATGTGACGTGGTGCAACCAGCTCAGCAGAATCGTCCACGCGACCGCCTGCGCCCCGAGCACCACCGCCGCGTAGCGTTTGAAGCTGGGCCGCCGATACGCCCACAAGAGCGCCGGCACCGCCAAGACGTAGGCAAACTCCGGTGCCCGCAGGGGCGGAAACGACAGCACCGTCAGCAGGACCGTCGCGAAGAACACCACGAAGGGCGCGATCTTCGTCTCGTATTTCTCGAAGAACGGCACGGGCGGATTGTCGTAATCCGGGAACGAAAGGTCGGTGTCGGCAGGCATCACAATATGGGAAAACCGCCCAGTTGAAACCCCCTCCGCGCCTCACGCAACTCCACCGTGGCGAGGGCCGCCGATCTTTCGCGCTGATTTCGCCCGGTGATGACCGCCCGCATCAAAACAACCTTTCGCATTCCGATCGCCTCCGCTAAACGACCAGCACGCCGTTTTGTCATGATCCAAGCCTTCGCTCACAGTCACGACCACATCCTCGGGTTTCGTTTTACCGGCAAGCTCCGCGCCGAGGATTACCGGGATCTCGTTCCGCAGGTCGATTCCACGATCGCCGAGTATGGCCGCATCCGCCTGCTCGTCCAATTCGACACCTTTCACGGCTGGGACGCGGGGGCACTCTGGATGGACCTGAAATTCACCGCCGCTCACTTCCGCGACATTGAGCGGCTGGCCGTCGTCGGCGAATCCCGCCGCGATGCCTTCCTCACGAGCTTGGCGCGTCCCTTTACCGCCGCCAAGGTGCGCTATTTCGACGCCGCCGAGTTGAGCGACGCCTGGGCATGGCTCGAAGGCGCCCACCCTCAGCGCCGCAGCCTCGCGGTCGAACCGGACCTGCCGACGCCCACGGTCGTGCCGTAACGGGCGACTGCCCCCGCCCCGCGCAGCCGGCTCCACCGGCATCAGGCAACCGCGCTCTGAAACTTGCAGAGGCACCATCTTCCGGCTTGCCCACGCATCAACATATCCAGATATGTTGATGCTTAATGAATCCAAACCGGTCGATCTCCACGCTCTTCGCCGAGAAGCGCCCCCTTCGCTCCTTGGAATTCTTCCCGCCGAAGGATGATGCCGGCGTCGCGGCGCTACGGGCTTCCGCCGTGGCGTTGAACCAGATTCCGTGGGACTTCGTTTCCGTGACCTATGGCGCCGGCGGCAGCACCCGCGAACGCACCGCCCAAGTCTCCGCCCTGCTCAAGGACGAACTCGGGTTCACCGTGATGCCCCATTTGACCTGTGTCGGCCATTCCCGCGACCAGCTTCATGAGATCGCCGACCGGATTCACGCCGATGGCTACCGCAACATCATGACGTTGCGCGGCGACCCACCGAAGGGATCCAACACGTTTGAAGTCGCGGCCGATGGCCTGCGCTACGCCAATGAACTCGTCACGTTGCTAAAGTCGCGCCACGCCGATTTCTGCCTTGGCGTAGGCGGTTATCCGGAAAAGCACCCCGAGGCGGTTTCGATGGATGCCGATCTGGATGCGTTGAAACGTAAGGTCGATGCGGGCGCTGATTTCATCACGACGCAGCTCTTTTTCGACAACGCGATCTACTACCGCTTCGTGGAGCAATGCCGCGCCGGCGGCATCACCGTGCCGATCGTGCCCGGAATCATGCCGGTGCTCTCAACCAAGCAAATCCAACGCATCGCCGCGATGTGCGGCACCGCGTTGCCCGCGAATCTGACCAAACGCCTGGACGTCGCCGCCGAGAACCCCGAGGTTGTGGAAATCATCGGCATTGACTGGGCGCTCGACCAGATTCGCGACCTGCTCGCGCACGACGCGCCCGGTTACCATCTCTACATCTTGAATCGCGCCCGGCCCGCCCTCGCCTTGGCCGCCGGCCTCGCGGCCTAGTTCGGCGAGTGCCCCCTGACGTTGAGGAGCGGCGCGAATCGCCGATCTTTAACCGCGCCAACGTCCCACTGCGACGATTTGCCAGCCGCCCGGGGCGTCGTTGAGGTTGAGGCGAAACAGCGCGCGGAAGGCGGCCATGACGAGATCCGCCACGCGTGACGCCGCTCCAGGTTTCCCCTGCTCGACGTCGACTGCGAGTTGCTCGCCGCGTGCGATCACGACGCCACGATAGAGATTGAAAAACGGAACCCCCGCCCGCTCGACGCGCTCCACCGCGTAGCCCGCTTGCTGGAGAACGTCGCTGATCACGCGCCGGTCAAAATGCCGCCGGTGACCGATATGCCGGTCAAACGCCGACATCGGCCCGCCCGGAACGGTCACCACCACCCGCGCCCCGGGCGCCAGATAGCGGCCGGCCGCACGCATAAACGCGATGGGATCGTCCACGTGTTCCAGCACTTCCGAACACACCGCATGCGTCGCCCAATCTGCAAACGCCTCCACTCCCGGCTGCTGCGCGGGATGAAACAAATCGACCGCCAGCAAACGAGCCGCCGGAACCTTCCGCCGGGATATCGCGACTCCGCTCTCACTCAGTTCGAAACCAGCCAATTCCGCCGCGGGCAACGCCTCCGCCAACCGCACCAGCAAGTCGCCTTGGCCACTGCCCAGATCAAGCACCCGCATCTCCGCCCCCGCATCCGGCCGCAGCAGCGCCTCGATCCGCCGGTGCCGCATCTGCTGCGCCGGATTCCGACTGGCCGCCTCCGCGTAACGCTCCCAGTGCTCGTCCCAATTATCGTTGTGCGTCTCAGACATCGTTCGACTTGCGAGCCACCGCAAAGAGGTTGAGGCCAAATTTGTGGTAACGCAGCCGCAGCTCGCTCGGCTTAAAGCCCCCAGCCACCAGCAGAGGCCACAAATCGCGTCGGTCGTAATACATCTTGTGGTCGTCCATCTCAATTTTCGGGCTCAACCCAAGGCGGAAAGCCGAGAACTCCAGAAAAAATTTACCGCGCCAAGTGGGCACATTGACGAGCAGCACGCCTCCCGGCTTGAGCAAATCATACGCGGATTGCAGCGCCGCCCCCGGATCACGCAGGTGCTCGAGCACCGAGATGAGGAGCACCGCGTCAAAACCACCCGCGGCAAGTCGAGGCAGCGTGTCTTCGATCGGCCCCTCCAAAAACGTCCACCCCGCCCGTCCCTGCAACTCGGGCGCGATGTGAAAATCAACCCCCGTGCCGTGCGCCAGTCGATCTGCCAACGCCATCAGCTGGGTGGCACGATAACCGCAGCCCAACTCGACCACCTGCAGCTGATTGCCTGCCGGCAAGCACCGCCGAATCGCGCGCTGCGACAACCACACGCCGAAACGATCCACCCATGTCAGGCCGTGTTGCCCATAAGCTGCTTCCCCGCGTTCACTCATCGAGATCGTCCACGCGCAGCACGATTCCCGCGCCACGCCGACTTGCAATCCCAAGGTTCGCGGCCCACCGCCCCTTCGCCACGTTCGCGCTCCGCATTCGCCTCCGATCAACCGCCGGCCATCACCGGCCGGAACCCCGCCTCCGTCAACATGCGCGCCACGGTATCGCGCTGATCACCCTGGATCTCGATCGCTCCGTCTTTGACCGTGCCGCCGCAACCGCACGCCTGCCGGATCTGCTTGGCGAGCGTGTCCTTTTCCGCCGCTCCGAGGCCGACGAATCCCGACGCCACCGTCACCGTCTTCCCACCACGCCCGCCCGTCGTGCGGCGAATCTCCACCCGCCCGCGGTTGCGATTGGGTTCATTTCGCCCCCCGGGTTTCCCCGTAGACACCCTGGCTGGCGCGGGGCCGGCCGGCAGATTCAGACCGCCGAGCGCCCCAAACGGATTTTGCCCCAACGGCTGCCCCCCGGCGCCGCTCACATCGATCTTGTTTCCCTTGGCCATGACTCAGTGCCTCCGTTTCGCCTCAGCGCCCGGCGCGGCCGCCGCAGGCGCCCACGGGAATATCCGATTCGCCGCCGAGAAACATCACGGCCTTGTCGTAACTGCGGCGCTCCAGAAAGTGCACCAACTGCGGATGCAACACCCCGCGACCTTCCGCCAAAAACGCATCCAAGTGCCCCATTTCCGTGGCGATGATCGCTCCATCGCCGGCAGCGATTCCCGCCAACAGCGCCTCCAGCGAGGCCTTAATTTTAGTCTCCATGATATAAAAAAAGGAATTAATAAGCCAATACCCTAGGGTAAGCGTAGCTGACAATTGGGGCTCCCCCCTCCCCTGCAATCGGGAACTCGCTTGAGTCTCCCTCTATAAAAGTGTCTGTTCCACCTCCCTTCGCTACTCAACCATGCATGCCAATAAGTCCACCACACGCCCGCGGTCGTCCGCGCGCCATGCCTGTTTGAGCTCTTGATTTGATATGCACTCCATGACTCTCCCGACGCGGGCCAACGCCGACGCAATCGAAGCCGCCTATGCTTCGTGGTTGGAAAATCCGGACTCCGTCGACGCCACTTGGCGCGCGTTTTTCCAAGGGTTCACCCTCGGGCAATCCGGCGGCGCCAGCCCCACCGGGGTCTCGAGCACGGAAAGCGCCGACCTCAACCTGCTCGCCAGCCGCAAGCAGGTCATGGTCAGCCGATTCATCAATGCGTATCGGGCGCACGGCCACCTTCAGGCTGACCTCGATCCCCTCGGCGAGGCGCCGCCCGCGCACCCGCGTCTGACGCTGGAGCACTTTGAACTCAACGAGGCTGATCTCGACGAATCCTTCACGCTGACGACCTTCCAAGGTGGCGGGCAGATGAAGCTGCGCGATATCGCCACCGCCGCCGCCAAAACCTACAGCGGCAAGATCGGCGTCGAATACATGCACATGCAGGACATGGATGCCCGCGAATGGCTCCAGTCCCGCATGGAAGAGTGCCAAAACACGCCCTCATTCACAAAAAAACAGAAGACCCGCATCCTGCGCCGCGTCCACAAGGCCGAGCTGTTCGAGAAATTCCTGCACACCAAATACGTCGGCCAAAAACGGTTCTCGCTGGAAGGCGGCGAAACCATGATCGCGGCCGTCGACGCGCTGCTGGAAAAATGCCCTGAGCTCGGCGTCGAAGAGGTCGTGCTCGGCATGGCCCACCGCGGCCGCCTTTCGATGTTGGCCAACATCATGCGCAAGCCGTTCGACGTCCTCTTCGAGCAGTTCGGTGAAAACTACGTGCCGGAATCCGTCGGCGGCGACGGCGACGTGAAATACCACCTCGGCTTCGAGGCCGAACTGAAAACCTCCGACGGCACCCCGATCGAGGTCCGCCTCGCGGCCAACCCCTCTCACCTCGAGATCGTCAACCCGGTCGTCGAAGGCAAAGCCCGCGCCCGTCAACGCATCCGCGGTGACGTCGAGCGCCGTCGCGTATGCCCGCTGCTCATCCACGGTGACGCCGCCTTCGCCGGCCAGGGCGTCGTCGCGGAAATGCTCAACTTTTCCCAGCTCGACGGCTACCGCACCGGCGGCACCGTCCACTTCGTCATCAACAACCAAATCGGCTTCACGACGAACCCGAAGGACGCCCGCTCGACCCGTTACTGCACCGACGTGGCGAAGCTCATCGAAGCGCCGGTCTTCCACGTCAACGGCGACGACCCCGAAGCCGTGTGCTTCGTGACCCAGCTCGCCCTCGAGTTCCGCGTGAAGTTCCAGCGCGACGTCGTGATCGACATGTATTGCTACCGCAAGCACGGCCACAACGAAAGCGACGAGCCGTCCTTCACCCAGCCGGTGCTCTACAAGACCATCGCGAAGCACGCCAAGATCTCCGAGATCTACACCGCTGCGCTCGTCAAGGAAGGCTCGCTTACCCAAGCCGATTCCGACGCGATTAAAGACGAATACACCGCCGCCATGGAAACGGCCTTCGAGAAGGCCAAGGAAGTGGACGCCGCCCGCGGCAACGCCACCAACAATCCTTTCCGCGGCTCCACCGCGATCTTCCAACCCGGTTACAGCCACGAGCCCGTGCCCACCGGCGTCGAGACGAAGCTGCTCGATACCGTGGTCAAAGGCCTCACCACCGTCCCGGCCGACTTCCACCTCAATCCGAAGATCCAACGCTTCCTCTCCGCCCGCATCAAGGCGCACAAAGAAGGCGGCCCGATCGACTGGGGTTTCGGCGAAGCGCTCGCTTTCGGCACCTTGCTCGCCGACGGCACCCCCGTGCGCCTTTCCGGCCAAGACTGCCGCCGCGGCACGTTCTCGCACCGCCACGCCGTGCTCTACGATGCCGAAACCCGCGAGCGCTACATCCCGCTCCTCAATCTCACCGAGGACCAAGCCCGTTTCTGCGTTTACAACTCGCTCCTCTCGGAGGCCGCCGTGCTCGGCTTCGACTACGGCTACTCGCTCGACTACCCTCAGATGCTCTGCATCTGGGAGGCCCAGTTCGGTGACTTCGCCAACGGTGCGCAGGTCGTGATCGACCAGTTTATCGCCTCCTCCGAGTCGAAGTGGCAGCGCGTTTCCGGCATCACCCTCCTCTTGCCGCACGGCTATGAGGGCCAAGGCCCGGAGCATTCCAGCGCCCGTCTCGAACGGTTCCTCCAGCTCTGCGCCGAGGACAACATGCAGGTGGCCAACATCACCACCCCGGCCAACTTCTTCCACGCCCTCCGCCGCCAGATGAAGCGCGACTTCCGCAAGCCGCTCATCGTCATGTCGCCCAAGTCGCTCCTCCGCCACCCGGCCGCCGTGTCGACGCTCGAAGACTTCGGCCCCGGCACCGCGTTCCAAGAGATCATCGAAGACGCCGAACTGAAGAAAGGCGCCAAGCGTCTCATCCTCTGCTCGGGCAAGGTCTACTACGATCTGCTGAACTACCGCACGGAAAACAAAATCAAGGACACCGCCATCGTGCGCATCGAGCAGCTGTATCCGCTGCATAGCGACAAGCTCGCCGAGATCGCCGCCGCGCACCCGAAGGCCAGGCTCATCTGGTGCCAGGAAGAGTCCCAGAACATGGGCGCATGGACGCACCTCGCGCCTTCGCTGGAGGCCATCTTCGGTCGCAAGGCGACCTACACCGGGCGCGATGCCGCCGCCTCCCCGGCCGTCGGCGCCCTCGCCCTCCATAAGCTCGAACTCGCCGCCTTCTTAAAGGACGCTTTCAGCGCCTAACCTAAAAATCATCACCCGCCACGAATGGACACGAATTCACCCGAATAAATTCCGCCCCGATGCGGGCTGGGTATTCGGGTTTGTTCGCGTCCCTTCGTGGTTAAAAGAACCTCCCTTCCATGGCTACTATTGACGTCAAAATTCCTCCGATGGGCGAATCGATCAGCACCGGCGTGCTGGCGACCTGGCATGTAAAGGACGGCGACACCGTCACCAAAGACCAAGTTCTCTTCGAACTGGAGACGGACAAGATCACCTCCGAGGGCATGGCCGAAGAAGCCGGCAAAATCA
>CAXBDS010000139.1:0-13981 GCA_963974355.1 uncultured Opitutaceae bacterium | reverse complement strand
GAACTTCGCGAGCCATGCCTTCGACTCCGGCAGGTCCATCTTGTTGGCGACGACGAGCAAGGGCTTCTTCAACAGGGCCGCGTCGTATTTTTTCAACTCTTTGCGCAGCGTCGCATAATCCTCGCGTGGATCACGGTCGTCGACCGCCGCCATATCGATGAGAAAAACAAGCAACGCGCAGCGCTCGATGTGACGCAGGAAACGGTGGCCGAGGCCCTTGTTCTCGCTCGCGCCTTCGATCAATCCCGGCACGTCGGCCAACATGAGCCGGCCGTTCTTCTCGGGATAATCGATCACCCCGATCTGCGGATGCAGCGTCGTGAAGGGGTAAGCCGCCGTCTTCGGACGGGCCCGGGTCACCTTGGTCGTGAGCGTGGATTTGCCGGCATTCGGAAAACCCACGAGACCGACATCCGCGATGCTCTTAAGCACCAAACGATAGACGCCGAGCTCGCCGAGCTCGCCCGGGTTCGCGTGTTTCGGCGCGCGGTTGACCGAGCTCTTAAAGCGGGTGTTGCCCCAGCCACCGTTGCCGCCGCGACGCAGCACCACTTCCTGGCCGTCCTCAATGATCTCGGCGACCGCTTCGCCGGTTTCCTCATCAATCACCACGGTGCCCAGAGGCATACGCAGCACGGCGGATTTACCTTCACGCCCATTGCAATCCTTGCCCATGCCGTGCTCGCCGCGTTCGGCCTTCCAGTGTGGCTTGTATTTATAGTCGATGAGATTGTTGGTGTCGTCGTCGCCCTTCAGAATGACGTCGCCGCCCTTGCCGCCATCGCCGCCGTTAGGCCCCCCCCAAGGCTCGTATTTTTCCCGGCGGAAGCTTACGCAGCCGCGTCCACCGTCGCCCGCCCAAGTCTTAATGACACATTCATCGACAAACATCGGACTAATGGTGCACAAACCAACCGCGTTGCCAAGGGGAGCCTTCGTGAAGGCAACGTAAAGGTATCTCGCTGAAAATCAGCAGAATCCGCCAGCTCCACGATTGGAATGAGCGGTCGAGCCCGGCAAAACACCGCTAATTCCGCCGGGCCGTCCCGCGTCGAGGCGCGATGAGCTCACAACGCGATCTTGATGCCTTTACGCAAATAGGTCGGCACATCGAGATCCTGGCCTTCGAAAAGATTGCGATCCGTGCGTTCGAAGTGACCGCGATTTTCGGCGGCCGCGCGGAAGAGGAATTCCTCTTGGCTGGGCTTGGCGTTGTGCGGCGCACCGGTCGGCAAAAGCTCCGACTCGGTCGGGCCCCCGGACGTCGATTCCGTCGCCCCGACTTCGCGCTCGGCCGAACTGCGTTTCTCGGCCGCCGCGGTGCCGGTGTTGCGCGCCCGACTGGCGCTCACCGGACGCCGAGGCGTCACCCGACCGCCGATGTCGCTGGTGCCCAGCACGCAGACCTCGACGCGTCCTTGCAGGTCCTCGTCGATCACCGCGCCCATGATCACATGCGAATCGCGGCCGTATTGTTCGGTCACCGCCGTCATGATTTCGTTGACCTTGGTCAGCGTGAGATCGGTGCCGCCCACGATGTTCACCAAAATGCGGTCCGCCTTACGCGAGAACTCCGGCGTCGCGAGCAAAGGACACAGCGTGAGGCTTTCGATGGCGTCGGCCACCGCCTCCGGACCCTCGCCACTCCCGAGGCCGAACAGCGTCTTGCCGCCCCGCGTGCGGAACGCTTGGCGCAGGGTCGCGAAATCCAGATTGATCAGGCCGGTGCGAAACAACATCGACCAGATCGATCGCACCCCCCGGCCGATCCATTCATCTGCCCGGGCAAACGAATCGAGTGCGGTCTCCCCTTCCGTGGCCTCTTGCAGCAAGACATCGTTCGGCAGCGGGATGACCGCGTCGCAATTTTTGCGTAACGCCGCCAGACCTTCCTCCGCCTGTTTGATGCGACGACCGCCCTCGAAGCTGAACGGCAAGGTCACAAACGAAATCACCAACGCTCCGGCTTCCGACGCGATTTCCGCCACGATCGGCGCGGCTCCGCTGCCGGTGCCGCCGCCCATGCCGACCACCAGGAAAACCAGATCGCAGCCCTGCACCACCGCGGCGATTTTTTCGCGGTCACTTTCGGCGGCCTCATAGCCGAGCTCTGGATCGCCGCCCGCGCCGAGACCGTGCGTTACGGCGGAGCCAATGAGGATTTTTTCCTGCAACGGGGAAGCCGAGAGCGCCTGCAAATCGGTGTTGATCGCCGCGAGTTGCAGGCGATCGAGATTTTCCATTTTCAACCGGTCCACCGCATTCGAGCCGGCACCTCCGAGGCCGATCACTTTGATGGCGATGCTGCGATCCGCCATGGCATCAGTCGCCAGCGGAAGTTCGTTCGGATTCATGTTCGATTGCATGGCGGAGGGAATTAAGCGCCGACGGCGAAGAGTTTTTTGATGAAGTTACCGGAGCGCGCGCGTCGCGGCGTGCCGGCCTCAGACTTGCCCTTGCCCAACAAACCGTAGTGCAGGAGACCCAACGCCACCGTGTGGCTCGGGTCGCGCAACTTTTCGTCCACCCAGCCCGGGAATTCACCGACCTGCGCGGGCAAACCGAAAACGCGCGCCGCCGCTTCGGCGAGCTGCGGCAACTTCGCGGTGCCGCCGGTCAGCACAACGCCTGCCGCACACCGCTCGGGCGTCAGTTCAGCACCGAGCTTCTTCTTTACCACTTCAAAGATCTCGGTCACGCGCGCCGCCAAGATCGTCTCGATCGAGTGTCGCGGGAATTGGCGATCGCCGATCGCGAGGTCACCGTTGAGCCACACCTTCTCCGATTTGTCCTTGGTGTGCACGATGGCGCGGCCGTTGCGGATCTTCATTTTCTCCGCCTGCCCTTCCGTGATCCGCAGCCCGAGCGCGAGATCGTTGGTGAGGTGCGAGCCCCCAACCGGAACCACGCCCGCGAGGTGCGCTCCGCCGTCACGATAGAGCACAAAGTCCGTCGTGCCCGCGCCGATGTCGATCACCAGCGCACCGTGTTGCCGATCCGCCGGACTCGTGAGCATCGTGCCCGCCGCCAAACTGGAGGCGATCAGATCCCCCACGCGCACATTAAAACCGCGGATAACGTGAATGTTGTCCGAGATGTGCGCCTCGTCGCCGTGAATCGTCCAATAACCGACGTCGAGCCGCTGGCCGTTGAGGTGTTCGGGGTTCGTGCCGGCCATGCGCCCGTCCAAACGAAACGGACGACGGATGTGGTGCACGACCATGCGGTCCTTCGGCAGGGCTTTCGATTTCGCCAACCGGCACACGGTGTCGATGTCGAGTTGGCTCACCATGTTGTCCGCCGCGCTCACGTTCACCGATGCCTGATTGTAAAACCCTTCGAGGTGGCCGCCCGTTTGCGCGAGGTAGACCTCATCGGCTTTCACCCCGGCCTTTTGCTCGGCCATGAGAAGGGCGGTATGCGTCGCGTCGCTCGCCATCTTAAAGTCGGTGACGACACCCTTGATCACTCCATGCGACTGGCACTCGCCATAGCCGATAAGGTGCACACTGTTGCCATCAAACAGTTCCCCAAGGAGGACGGAGACTTTGGATGTGCCGATTTCGACGGCACCGATATAGCGGGATTTGGAACTCACGTTTTTGGCAGCAAACGGTTGGGACGGGTGGAAGTGGGAGCCGGGACGCGCGCGGGCGCCTCGAACGCGACAGGCACCTGCGAGGGGCCGATGGCGAGATTGATTTTACGCACGATTTCACCCGGCCGGCGGCGCAGACGATCGAGGATCAAGTCAAGCCGAGCCACTTGGGTGAAAAAATCTTCGCGGGTGCCAAAAATCACTTCCGACACCTGCCCCGACGTGACCACGATCTGACCGTCGGTTTCGAGCTGAGCCAAGGAAACCACACGCCAGTCGGCATAAAGCGCCGGGGCATTCGTCGCCGCGGTCGCCAACAGATCCGCGACGCGGTCTACATCCGGCAACGGCGCAAAACCGTCTCCGGCGCGCACGAGCTGCATGCCGGCCAGCCAAGGCAACGAGTTCAACAGCTCCTCGCGGTAGCCATCCCCGAGAAAAATGGTGCCATCTCGAGCCAGCAGGAAGTCGCGCAACTCGCCGTCGCCGGCCCGGGCACGGAGCCGCAGCACCGGCGAACGCTCCACCAACGCGACTTCGAGCGTATCGGGAAATTCACGCTTCAGCACCGCCGTCACGACTTGGCCGCTGGCCGTCAACCGTGCCCGCAGAGCGAACAGATCAAGGTCCATCATGCCAACGTCCTGCGGCAACGCCAAGGTCTGCTCCACCCAAGTCTGATTGAGCACGCCGTCCGTCTGCATCGTGATGTGGCGGACCGGCTCGCCCCGGCCCGCACCGGCGAATACCTGGGGGTTCGCCTGCCACGTGCGCCAGATTTCCCAACCGCCCACGGCCAAAGCCAGACCGATGATCACGGTGGCGATGGTCTTGACCATGCCGAGGGTCATGCGCCGACGGCCCACCGTCGACATCGCGCGGGGCGTGATGTCTTGCGGGATGTCGCGCCAACTGCGGGCGACGGGGGGAACGGATACACTTTTGCTCATGCGGATAGGACAGTTGATCGACCGGTGATGAGACGCTGCACGGCGGGTTGAACCATCTCCCGAATCAACGCCGTGAAATCCATTCCCGCGCAGCGCGCACTCATCGGCAACAAACTCGTTTCCTTCATGCCGGGAAGCGTGTTGATTTCGAGCATAAAGAGCGCATTTTTTGCCGTAAGGAAGAAATCGATACGCGCGTAGTCGCGACAACCGCAGGCCATGAAGGCTTGCTCGGCGGCGCGTTGAGCCAAAGCCGTCGTTTCCGCGTCCAGCGGCGCCGGTGCAAAATACTCCGTCATGCCTTTCGTATACTTGGCCGCGTAATCGTAGACCCCGGAGGCCGGTCGGATTTCCACCACGCCCATCGCCTTGCCATTGAGCACTCCGATCGAGAGTTCGCGGCCGCGCAGCCGTTCCTCGATCAACCAGTTCCCCTTCGTGATTCCCGCCAAAGCCCGGTCCAAATCGGCCCGCGTATCCACCACCGTCAACCCCACGCTGCTGCCATCGTCGTTTGGCTTCACGACCACAAACTCGCCGAGCTGGGCAATCACGTCGTCGGTCGTCGGCCGCTGCGCCGCCGCAAAGGTCAGGGCCCGGGCGCCCGGCACGCCCACCTTGGCCGCCGCCGCCTTCGTCAGGGTCTTGTCCATCGTGAGCGCACTGGCCTTCGCGTCGCAGCCGGCATAGGCGACCCCGGCCCTATCGAGCAGCGCCTGCATGCCGCCGCTTTCGCCAAATCCGCCATGCAACGTCGAGAAGACCACGTCCCGGTTGGGATCGAGATCGGCCGGCAAGGCGTCGGCGTCGATCTGCACCAAACGCGTCGGGTAATTGCGCGCCATGGCGAGCGCGACCGCCCGCCCGGATCCCAGCGAAACCTCGCGCTCAGGCGAGGTGCCCCCGGCGAATACAACGATGCGTGGAACCGATGGCGTCATAAAACATCCTCCCAATTTTGGCCGTAGAGCAGCACTTCCGGCTCCAGTTGAATGCCTGTTTTGTCCTGCACTTGCGCGCGGACTTGGCGCACGAGTTCGATCACGTCGTCGCCCGAGGCCTTGCCCCGATTGATGATGAAGTTGCCATGCACGGCAGAGACTTCGGCGTCGCCCACGCGTCGACCTTTGAGCCCGCAGGCCTCAATCAAGCGCCCCGCCGAATCGTTCGCGGGGTTTTTAAAAATGCACCCCGCACTCGGCTCGCGCGGCTGGGACTTCTGCCGTTTTTCCCGGTATACGTCGATCTGTCGACCGATGGAGGCCGCTTCGCTTGCCGCCGCCGGCCGCAAAATCGCTCCGAGGGCGATCGCCGTCTGCAACTCCGCGCAGTGACGGTAGTCCACGTGCATCTCCTCGCGGCGCAAGGTCGTGATTTCCCCGTCCAAACTCATGATGTCGACTTCATCAACCACATCGAATACCCAGCCGCCCATCGCTCCGGCGTTCATCCGCAGCGCGCCGCCGACGTTCCCCGGGATACCCTCCAGAAATTCGAAGCCACTGAGTCCGGCCTTCGTGGCTAGGCCGCACAGATTTTTCAACCGGAGGCCCGCGCCCACACACACCCGGCCGTCGGGCAGCGCGGCAAACGTTTCCCACGACGCATGCCGGAGGGACACGACCAGCCCGGCGACGCCGCTGTCGGGCACGAGCAGGTTCGACCCCCGGCCCAAGACGTGCACCGCCACTCGGCGTTCCCGCGCCCAGTTCAGCGTGGCATGCAGATCTTCGACCGACGCCGGTTCGGCATAGATCCGCGCCGGCCCCCCCACGCGCAACGTCGTCTTGGTCGCGAGTAACTCATCGCGGCGCACCCGCGAAGCGTCGCCCAATCGTCCCGTCAACTCCTGCGCCAGATCATCCCATGCCTTGGTATCCATGTTCGCCTCCTCCAAATCGGCCAGCCAATGGCGGGCATGATATTCGATGTCACCCGCTCCGACAAACGCCACAAGGTCGCCACGCGCACCACCGCGGTGGAGCGCCGACAACACCGCCGCCGTATTGCCGGGGATGTAGGTCACCGGCAAGGTCGGCGACTGACGTTTCAACTCCGCGTAAAGATCAGCCGTGGTCCCGCCGTTCACCGGCGCCTCCCCGGCCGGATAGACGTCGATCAGATAAACCGCATCCGCCGCCGCGAGGGCGGCCGCAAACTCGGACTTAAACTGTGCGGTCCGGCTGTAGCGATGCGGTTGAAACACCGCCACCAGACGCTCTGCAGCCGAGCGATCCGCGCGCAGGCTGCCGAGCAACGCCCGCACTTCCGCCGGATGATGCGCGTAATCTTCGATAACGGTGAGCGCGGCGCTCGAGTGCAAAATCGCCTGACGTCGACGCACGCCCGGTAACATCGCCAACGTGTCCGCCCCTAACTGCGCCCCGAGGATTGCCGCCGCCGCCAGCGCCGCCGTGGCGTTGGCCTGGTTGAAGGCGCCGCGCGCCCGCACCAGCGCCCGCCCGCCCGTAAAGCGTCCCCCCAACGAAAGCTGCAGTCCCTTAAACGCCGGATCGATCTGTTCGGCACTCGTCGGCACCGCCGAGTAGTCGCCGCTCCGACCGAAAGTGAGCACTTGCGGCATGGGAGCGGTTTCGTCTCCCACCGCCAGACGCGCCGACAGCCCGCAGGTGTCGTTGATCAACACGGTCTCGGTCGTGCGTCGCATCAGCGCCTGAAACGTCTGCTCCAACTCCTCCGGCCGCCGGTAGCGATCCGGGTGATCCCAATCCAAATTCACGACCACGGTCAGCGCCGGGTTGAAGCGATCAATGGTGCCGTCGCTCTCATCGATTTCCGCGACGACCCAATCCCCGGTGCCGGCGCGCGCCGGGGCCCAGCCGTCGTCCGCCCAAAGCCCGCCCAAGACATAACCGGCCGGGATTCGCGCCGCGCGCAGCGCCGCGATCAGCATCGCCGTGGTGGTCGTTTTTCCGTGCGACCCGCAAATCGCGACCACCTTTCGTTCCCGCGTCACTTCCGCCAACATCTCTCCCCGACGCACCACGGGCAGGCCGCGCGACTGTGCCGCGAGCAGGGCATGATGCCCCGGCTTGATCGCGCTCGAAATCATCAGCAGTTGCGCTGCTTCCGGCACCCCGCCACTGGCCGTGATCGTCACACCGGCTCGCTCCAGCTCGGCGCGCATTGCCTTGGGCATGGCATCGTCTTCGCCCGTCACGCGAAACCCGCGGTCGGCCAAATAGATCGCGAGTGGTCCCACACCCATGCCCCCTACGCCCACCGCGTGCAGCGCGCGCACTTCCCGGCCAAATAAAAACGGCAGCGGTTCGCGTCTCATGCGGTTTGGGGCCGGCGAACGCTTCCATGCGGAGGCGCCGGCGGCGAGATAAGGGTTTCCAGATCCTCGAGCACACCGGCCAAGGCGTTGGCCTGATCCATCCGGCGGAGGTTTTCGCGCCACTGTGCCAATTCGGTGCCGTCCGCCAACAACGCGAGCACGCGCGGCGTCAGTCCGGCGACCGCGCTGTCCGAGACCACCATGCCCCCGCCCTGCGCTTCAAAATAAGCCGCGTTGGCCGCTTGATGGTCGTCCGCGGCAAATGGATACGGCGCAAGAATCGCCGGCGTCTCGCAGCGCACCAGCTCGGCCAGCGTGCCGGCTCCGGCACGCGAAATCACCAGATCAGCGGCCGACATCAGCTCCGCCATACGATCACAAAACGGGGAAAAAACCACCGGCACGGTCTCGCCCGTCGCGGTCGGCAGCACCGCCGTCGACCCCTTCCCTTTGCCGGGTCCCGTGACCGCATACAGCTGCACCCCGGCCTGCGCCAGCTCCGGCGCCGCCTCCTGAGCCCACCGATTGAGCGAGGTCGCGCCCTGGCTGCCTCCCAGCACCGCCACCACTTTGGCATCTGGACGCAAGCCCAGGCTGGCGCGCGCCTCGGCGACCCCATGCCGCTGAATCTCCGCCCGCACCGGCAAACCCGCGTGGCGTAGCGCCTGCGGTTTGATCGTCTCCAACGTGATGCCCGGCGGCAGATACACGCGGCGGGCGAACCGGCTCAAAAACCGGATCGCCTTCCCGGGCACCCGATTCGCCTCGTGCAAGGCCACCGGCACCCGCGCCATCACGCCGGCCAGGATAATACTGGTCGACGTAAATCCTCCAAAACCGACGATCGCGACGGGCCGCGTTTCCCTCACCAGCTGGCGGGCAAACAAAAGCCCCTGGATCTGCGTTTTAAAAAACCGCGCCAGCTTCACCGGGTGAAACGCCAACGGGGCCCCGGCGATCCGCACGAATTCAAAATGCGGATACTTTTCAATCAAGCGCGCGTCCACTTTTTTGTGGCTGATGAGCAGCGTGACCGCGTGGCCCCGCGCCTGCAGCCCCTCCGCCAAAGCGATGCCCGGCGACAGGTGTCCGCCGGTGCCACCACAGCTGATCAAAAACCGCCGGCCCTCCCCTGCCTGCTTTTCGTTCACGCGGTAACCTCCCGCATGGTGCGTTCCTCGTCACCGAAACGCACCCGCGACCAGGAGCGTTGGCTGTTGATGAACAGGCCCACGATCATCCCCATCAGGATCAGATTCGACAGACCCGCGCTGATAAACGGCAACGACATGCCTTTCGTCGGCAACAAACCCGTCACCACCCCGAGGTTGATGATCGCCTGCAAGGTCAGCAGGAGCAGCGCCCCGCTCATCAGCAGGTAGTGAAATAGATTCGGCGCGCGCCGCAGATGCATCACACCGATGCAAAAAATGAGCAAGAATACGCCCACCACGCCGAGCGTGAACGGTAGCCCCAGCTCTTCCCCGACGATCGCAAAAATGAAGTCGGTGTGCGCCTCCGGCAGGAAGTGATATTGTTGGCGGCCCTGGCCCAGGCCCACCCCGTCGACGCCGCCGACGGCAAACGCCGCGAGAGATTGATAAAGCTGATACGTGCCGTCCTGCCGGTTCGCCTCGACGTCAAGAAACGCCGTGAACCGGTGGAGCCGATTCGGGTTGTGGATCACGAGCACGGTAAACGCCAAGGCCACCGCACCGATGGCCGGCAGGATGAATTTCCACCGCGCTCCCGCCAGGAACATCAGCAACAGACCGACCGCCATGATGAGCGCCGCCGTGCCGAAGTCCGGCTCCAGCACCACCAACCCGGCGGTGCCCGCGACCATCGCCCCGGGGACCAAAAAACCACGTTTGAACTCGCCGATGCGCGATTGATTCAGCGCCAGATAATGGGCGAGGCAGAAAACCACCGCCAACTTCGCGAACTCCGAAACTTGGATACGCACCGGCCCCGCGCCCAACCAGCGGCGACTCCCATTAACCGAGATGCCCAATCCCGGGATCACGACCAAAAGCAAGGCCACCACGGCGGCGCCCCCGATCCAAATCGAATAACGCCGCAGAAAATCCAAATCGAGTCGGCTTACGACCAGGCAGCAGGCCGTCGCCACCGCAACGCCGAAGAGCTGCTTGTAGAGATAGAAGTAAGGCCCGGCTTTGAAGGATGCACTCGCGCTGAACAAAATCGTGAGGCCGAGAATCCCCAGTGCAACCACGCCCACCACGATCATCGCCGATGCGTTGAACACGATCGCCGAGCGCGACTTGGTCGGCTCAAACGAGGAAGAGGCAGCGCGGGAGCGAAAGGCCATGGCTGGGAGCGTCGGAAATAGTCCCGTGATTAATCGATGCGCGGCGCGGCGCCCGAACCGGTCGGCGTCGGCTCCGGATCGAGCGAGATGGTGCGCACCGGCTCGACGACATCGAGCACCGGCACGTCGCCCGTGTCGCCGAGTCCGGCATCGAGATCCTGTTCGGCCGGGGGCAGGGTTTGATTGAAGCTCGGCAAGCGGTTCGCCGTGGCGGCCGGCGCCTTTGGCGAAACGTTCGGTGGCGGCCGGCGCCGGCGCCGGAGTGGAGGGAGCCGGCGCGGTCGCGCCGGGAATCGTCAGCGATTGACCAGCGCGCATCTTGGTGGGGTCGGCAATGTTGTTGGCCATCGCGATGGCGCTGACCTTGACGTTGTAGCGACGAGCGATGCCGCCGAGCGTTTCACCCGGCATTACCGTGTGTTGAAGCGATTTGCCCCCTGCCGTCGCCGCGACCGGCGCCGGGGCGGAATCGCTGGTCGAGGTCGGCAACGTGAGGTTAGGCGTCACCGCCGCCGTCGCACTCGGCATCGCGGCCGGGATCAATAACGTGTCCCCCACTCGCACCAAGTCACTGCGAAGATTGTTGATCGCCTTCAGGTCCGCCACGGTCGTGCCTTGACGGCGCGCGATGGAACCGAGCGTGTCGCCCGACGATACCGTGTAACGACGCGCATCGATCGGAGCCGCGCTGTTGGTGGCAAGATCAGCTGCGGGGGCGGCGACCTGGCCGGGGATCACCAAGGCTTGGTCGATTTTCAGACCGGCCGAGGCCGACAGATTGTTGGCGGCGGCGAGTTCGCGCACGCTGATGTCGTGCTTCTTCGCGATCGACCACAACGAGTCACCGCGCACCACCGTGTAGGTCTTGGCCGGAACGACATCAGCGACGGGCGTCGGCGTCAGAGCGGTCGCGACGGGCGTGCCAGGACGCGTCGGCGAGTAGCGCGAGCTGTTGGCGCCGTAGGCCGAGCCGCCGCCCCCCGACAACGCGGGATTCAAATCGGCCGAGTTCATTTCGGGCGCGGAAGAGATTGGCGTGTAGCCATCCGAAGGATAGCTGACGGTGGGTTCGGGGCCGACCACTTGCGCCGGCTCGGCCGGCTTCGTGGAGCGGCAGCCGGGGATCGCAAAGATCAGCAAAAAGACCGCCACGTGAACCGCGACGACGATACCGAAAATGTTGAGGATCTTCATAAATAGTGAGGGAAGGGAGCGGGTGGAAAAGTTAGGCTAAAACGGGCATGGCCCCAAGGTTCTGCACGTGGCGTTTAAATTGGACGCCGCGGTCGGCGTAGCTGCAAAATTGATCGAGACTGGAAAAGCCTGGGCTCAACAAAACGTCGTCGCCCGGCTGCGCGGCGGAAGCCGCCAAGGTCACGGCTTCGGATAAGTCGGCACAAACGCGGTGGGCGACTCCGGCCGCGCCCAAGAGCGTCGCGAGCACGCTGCGCGTCTCGCCAATGAGGTAGGCAAATTTCACGCGCGTGGCAATGCGCGTCACAAATCTCGCCACGTCACCGCCCTTGGATTTCCCGCCGGCAATCAGAATCACCGGTGCACCAAAGCGTTCCAACGCTGCCTCGACGGCATGAAAGTTTGTCGCCTTCGAATCGTCCCACCACGAAACGCCCGCGTGCTCCGCGACTTTGGCCAAGCGATGCGGCAGCAGCTCGAATGTATGGGCCGCGCCGTAAAGCAAAGGCTCGCGTAGTCCGGCCGCCCGCCACCACGCCGCCGCCAAGAGGAAATTTTCGCGCTGCGGCGGTTCCGCGAAGACCGTGCCTTGCAACAGCAGGTCGCCCGTTTCGTCGTCAGTTGCCACGGTCGCCGATTCCGGCAGGCTCTGCCCGTAGCGCTCGGCCGCGCTCGCGACGCTCGCGCCCGCAAACACTTCCCCGCCGATCGCCCGTTCAAACAGCCGCCACTTGGCCAGGAAATAGGCTTCGAGCGAGCCGTGACGCTCCAAATGATCTTCCGCAAAATTCGTCCACAACGCCGCATCCGCCCGCAGGTAACGCAACGTCTCCGCTTGAAACGAACTCACCTCGCAGATCGCAATCGAATCGGGCGCGCCGCCTCCCCGTTCCACCACGACCGCCGAGAGCGCCGTGCCGATGTTACCCGCCGCGTAGGCGTCGCGCCCCGCCGCGTGCAGCGCATGCACGAGGAAACTCGTGAGCGTCGTCTTACCGTTCGTGCCAGTGACCGCGACCAACTCCCCTCGCCAAAACAAGGACGCGAAATCGAGTTCCCCCAAACACACCTGACCGCCCGCCCGCGCCGCCGTGATCCAGGGATGCGACGGGGCAAACCCCGGTGAACACACGACCAATCCGGCCGTGCCGCCCACCGGCGGACGATACTCGGTGCGCGCGTCGCTCGCTCCTGACGCATCGTAAATGACGGCGGTCCCGCCCAGGCGCTCGATCAAAGCCGCCGCCGCCTGCCCGCTCACGCCCGCCCCGAACACGGCGACGGGCACGGTGAGCAAGGGTTTCAGAAATTCGGGCGTGGTAAGCATGGTGAGGGTTCGCCGAGATCAGCGCAGTTTCAGGGTGCCGAGTCCCGCGAGGGCAAACATGAGCGACAGGATCCAAAACCGCAGGACGACTTTGGTCTCGGGCCAGCCGAGCTTTTGAAAGTGGTGGTGGATCGGCGCCATCCGGAAGAAGCGCTGACCTTCGCCCGTGCGGCGCCGGGTCCATTTAAAGAAGCTCACTTGGATAATGACCGAAACCGCCTCCATGACGAACACCCCGCCCACGACCACGAGGGTGAACGGCTGCTGCACCATGAACGCGATCACGCCGATCAATCCGCCCAAGGCCAGCGAGCCCGTGTCCCCCATAAAGAGCTCCGCCGGGTGCGAGTTATACCAAAGGAACGCCATGCCGGCGCCGACCAATGCACCGCAGATCACGGCGAGCTCACCGGTGCCCGGCACATGACCGATCAGCAGATAATCCGCGATTTTCACGTTGCCTGCCGCATAGGCCATGAGTCCGTAAACCAGCGCGACCGTGATCGTGCAACCGATGGCCAAGCCATCGAGTCCGTCGGTGAGGTTGATCGCGTTGCTAAAACCCACCACCCAGAAAAACATCAGCACGAACAGCGCGATCAGTCCCGCCGCGCCCGCGAAAATGAACAACGGTTCCTTGTAGAATGGCACCCACAGCTCCCGAATCTCACGGGCACTCGTCGGGTGCGAAGCCAGCGCCACCAATGCCACAAGCGTGATGGTCGTCTGCCAAAACATCTTCTCGCGCGACGAAACGCCGTCGCGGCTCTTGCGCACCACCTTGAGGTAGTCGTCGCGGAAACCGACCGCCGTGAGCGCCGCGTAAACAAACAGCGCCGTGAGCACCCAAATATTCGGCGCCGCCCACAACAACGTGCTCACCGCAACCGAGAAAAAAATCAACAGACCGCCCATCGTCGGCGTGTTCTTTTTGTCGAAGCGCGTCGCGAGATCGCCCGTGCGATCATCGTCATAGTGCTGGCCGAACTTTAAGCGCTTCAAACGGCTGATCAGCCAAGGCCCGATCACAAACCCAACCAAGGTCGCCGTGCCCGCGGCCAGCAGCACGCGCAGCGTCAAGTAACGCAGCACCCGCAACGGCCCCCACCACTCCGCGTAATCTGCGAGAAAGCTCAACATGGTCTCAGCTGGAGCTCGTCGCCAACACGGCGGCCTCCTGTAAAACGGTTTCCAGTTGATAACGCCGACTCCCCTTCAGGAATACAGCCCCCCGCCACTCCTGCAGCCGCGCGGCCGCCGGCGAGAGATCGGGCATGAC
>CAXBDS010000138.1:0-14077 GCA_963974355.1 uncultured Opitutaceae bacterium | reverse complement strand
CCTCGTAGCGCCGGCCGCGATCCTTTTCCAAGGCCCGAATCGCGATCCAGTCCAGATCGCCGCGCAGCAGGCCGATCAGGCGGGGCCATTCGACTTGGCGTGCGGCGGCGGTCGCCCGCCCTTCGTCGGGCACCAAGGCCGCCAGGCGCGACGACGGCCGCAGCGGATCACGCTCACGCAGGATGCGGCGCATCTCGTCGAGGCCGGCGGCCAACAACTCCTGTTGGTCGAAGGGCGTGCGCCCGGTGAGCAGTTCATACAACAGCACGCCGAGGCTGTAGATGTCGCTGCGCGTATCGATGTCGACGCCGCCCATCTGCGCCTGTTCGGGACTCATGTAGGCGGGCGTGCCGATGAGTTGGGCGTAGGCGGTGTAGAGCCGCTTGTCGGTGAGACGCGCTTCGGTCGCTTTCGAGATGCCGAAGTCGATCACCTTCGGCACGGCCCGCCCGTCGTGGAGCGCGACGATGATGTTGGAGGGTTTGATGTCGCCGTGGATGATGCCCTTTTGGTGCGCGTGTTGGATCGCGTGGCAGACCTGCACGAAGAGATCGAGGCGCTCGCGGAGGCCGAGGCGGTGTTGATCGGCGTATTTGGTCACCGGTATGCCGCGCACCAGCTCCATCACAAAATAGGGTGGCCCGCGGTCCGTGGCGCCGGCGTCGAAGACTTGCGCGATGTTGGGGTGATCCATCATCGCGAGCGCCTGCCGCTCGGCCTCGAAGCGCGCGATGACGCTCTTCGTTTCCATGCCGAGCTTGATGATTTTCAAGGCGACACGGCGGCGCACCGGTTCCTCCTGTTCGGCCATGTAGACGACGCCGCAGCCGCCTTCGCCGATTTTTTCCAACAACTTGTAGCGGCCGATGCGGGATCCGATCGGTTCTTCGCCCAGGTCGCCCGCCGCGGGGTCGACGCCCGGATCGAGTTTTGCGGCCCACACTCGCAGAGGGGCCACGGTTTCGTCGACCAGAGACCGGCCGTGTTCGAAAAAGACGTCGGCTGCGCCGGCGGCGTTCAGCAGTTCGCGGAGGCGTTGTCGGAGCGCGTCATCGTCGCCGCAGGCTTGGGCGAGAAACCGCGCTCGTTCGCCCGGATCGCTTCGCTCCAGCGCCTCGATGAACAGGTCCTCCTCGCGCGCGGTGACGGGGTTCATGAGGGCCGGGGGCTATTGCGCGGCCCGAATGGTTTGGAACAGCCACGCCTTGGCGAACGCCCAATGCCGCTCGACGGTGCGTTCGGTGACGCCGAGGCTGGCGGCAATTTCACGGGTGCTGAACCCACCGTAGAATTTCAACGAGACGATCTTCGCACGCTCCGGGTCGTGCTCCTTTAACTGTTCAACCGCGTCGTCGATGAGCAGGATCTTGTCTTCGGGCGAGGCCTCCGCGAGGTCGACGCCGTCGAGGTCGAGCCGCAGCGGATTGCGTCCGCGTTTCAGGCGGCTTTTACGGCGCGCATTTTCGATCAGGATGCGGCGCATGGCCTCGGCCGCCGCGCCAAAAAAATGTGCGCGGCTCTGCCATTGTTCATCCCCGTGGCCGACGAGTCGCAGCCATGCCTCATGCACGAGGGCGGTCGGTTGCAGGGTTTGATTGGGCGCTTCTCGCGCCATCTGGACCCCCGCATGCCGGCGCAGGTCTTGATAGACCAGTGGCAGGATCTCGTCCGAAGCATGCGGGTCGTTCAACCCGATCGCTTGCAGGGCGAAGGTGATGTCGTGCGTGGCGGCGGGGCTGACCATGCGGCAGTTTGATCGGTTACATCGCGGAAAGCGGTGGGCGACGGAGCGGGCGCACCGCTTTGCCAAGGTGGGGAGAAAGCATTTCGACCCTGAGGCCGGGCCGCTTGGAACACCAGTGGAAAGCCACTTCACCGTAATGTCGACGCCGGTCTGGCACCGACCTGGGACCACCGCGTCAGCGTGTCTTTTTCGCCGTCCGGCGGCGCTGCATGGGAGCGGCGGCCCGCACGCTTCCGCCGTGCACCCAGGTGGCGCCGATCAGGGTCGCGCGGGGGAAGTCCTGCACGCCGACCTCGTTGTTGTGAATCTGGCTTACGACCATGTCGACGGCGGCTTCGCCGGTGACGAAGTTGTGCAGGTTCATGCCGGCGATTTCGGGTCGGGTCGCCCGCCACTCGAGTTGGATCACGCCAATATCGGTCGGCACATGTTGGCCGGCGGCTTTCAACCAGGTCAGGACGTGGTTGTAGAGCGTGAACACGACGTCCGGCCGATGTTCGTCCAACCAGGCGCGGAAGTTGGGCGGGGCTTTGTCGCCCAGCCCGGCTTCGCTAAAGACGGGAATGGCTTCCGCAGGCGGCCGGGCGCGTTGGCCGAGATAACCGGCGGAAAAGCGGCGCTCGACCAAGGCGTCGATCACGTCGTCCAACACCAGTCCCGGGCGCCGGTAGCCGAGGGCGATCGCCTGCTCGAAAGCCATGAGCGCGAGGTTGTGGTGATCGACCGAGCTGAACGACAGCGCCGGGTCCCGCGTGCGCACGCCGGTGACGACGGTGGGAAACTCTTCCCAGACCGGGCGCAACTCATCGCGCAGGTGATTGGTGTCCATCAGGCCGACGAGCACGAGCCCCTTGATGCCGCGCGCGCGGAGGATGCGCAGCCAGCGTTTCGCATTGAGCTCGGGGTCGTGCAGCCAGAACGGGTCAAAGGCGTAGCCGAGCTTGGTGGCGCGACTGGTGCAGCCCTCGACGTAGGTCGGGATCGTGGGGTGCGAGCGAAACGCGGCGGGGTCCCGGTTGGCGTTCACGAGGGCCAGCTTGGCCTGCAGCTGCGTCGTGCGACTGGCACGCAGCTGCGCCATCAGATGCGAGAGCACGGCGTTCGGCTGATAGCCCAGTTGATCGGCGGCGTCGCGGATGCGCGCACGGGTCCGCTCTGGGATCTGGCGGTCACCGCGCAACGCGAGCGAGACGGTGTTTTTCGAACAACCAACCGCTTGGGCAATATCGCTGAGGGTAGGACGTGGCATGACGCGGGGACGCGGGCAGCCCGAGCGTTTCGGCTTCTACTGAACTGTCAAGTGACGCCGGGCGGAGCCGCGCGTTTGACGGTCAAACGCGGTGGTCGTTGAGCCGTGATGTTCGACTCGCAACCTGAGCGCTGCCCTCGTCGCGTTTCGCGGCGTCACCGCTCAACCCCTTACCCGCCAGCCTATGAAACTCACGCTGCTGCGCGCGCTCGCGCTCCTTCTTGTCCTCGCCGGCTCGGCCTCCGCCCAGACCGATGCCACGGCCACCGCCGTCATCCGCGGCGACGACCCCGGCCCGCTCATCAATCGCAACCTTTACGGCCAATTTGCCGAACACCTCGGTCGCGGCATCTATGAAGGCATCTGGGTCGGCCCGGAGTCCGACATCCCCAACACCCGCGGCTTCCGCAACGACGTGCTCGCCGCGCTGAAGGAACTCGACATCCCGGTCATCCGTTGGCCGGGAGGTTGTTTTGCCGATGAGTATCACTGGCGCGACGGCATCGGTCCGCGCGAGAAACGTCCGGCGATGATCAACACGCACTGGGGTGGGGTGGTGGAGAACAATCATTTCGGCACGCACGAGTTCATGGACTTGGTTGAACTCCTCGGGTGCGACGCCTACGTCTCCGGCAACGTCGGCAGCGGCACGGTGCAGGAGATGATGGAGTGGGTGGAATACATGACCTCCGCCGCCGACTCTCCGATGGCCAATCTCCGTCGTGCCAACGGTCGCGACAAACCCTGGAGGGTTGCCTACTTCGGCGTCGGTAACGAGAGCTGGGGCTGCGGCGGCAACATGCGCCCGGAATACTATGCCGACCTCTATCGGCGTTATAACACCTTCGTGAAAAACTACGATCGCGAGAATCCGATCTACCGCGTCGCCTCCGGTTCCAACGGCGAAGATTACAACTGGACCGAAGTCCTCATGAAGCAGGCCGGGCGTTATATGGACGGCCTTTCCGTGCACTATTACACGTTGCCCACCGGCAGTTGGCAGGGCTCGAAAGGCTCGGCCACCGACTTCGACGAAGCCGCCTGGCACACGACGCTGCGGCGCACCTTGAAGATGGACGAGATCGTGAAAGGTCACGCCGCCATCATGGACAAATACGATCCGAAGAAACGGGTCGGCCTGCTCGTCGACGAGTGGGGCACGTGGTATGACGCGACGCCCGGCAGCCAGCCCGGTTTCTTGGAACAGCAAAACACCCTGCGCGATGCGCTCGTGACGGCGGTGAACATCCACATCTTCCAGGAGCATACCGACCGCGTGACGATGGCCAACATCGCGCAGATGATCAACGTGCTCCAAGCCATGATCCTCACCGACCAGGAGAAGATGGTGCTCACGCCCACCTACCACGTGTTCGAGATGTATCGGGTTCACCAGGACGCCACGCACCTGCCGGTCGAGCTCTCCTCGCCCGACTACACGCTCGACGGTGAATCGATTCCGGCCGTCTCGGTGTCCGCCTCGCGCGACCACGCCGGGAAGGTCCACGTGTCGTTCGCCCACACCGATCCGAACCAAGCGATCACGGTCACCTGCCGCCTCGCCGGGGTCACCGCGACCTCCGTCAGCGGACGCGTGCTCACGGCCGGCGCGATCAACGCGATGAACACCTTCGCTGCGCCCAACACGGTGCAACCGGTGGCCTTTGACGGCGCGAAACTCGACGGCGATACCCTCACGGTGACGTTACCTGCGAAGTCGGTCGTCGTGCTGGCGCTGTGAGTCGGGTGCCACGGTTCGTCGCAGGGCCTCACCGCGCGTGAGGCCGCGCGGCATGAAAACGGGTCCGAATGCGAGCGGCGGCAGAGTGGTCCACGAAACATTCGAAAAAAATGCGAAGGCGCTAATCTAAGCGACGGATCCTATGACGCAAAATACGTCAAAGGACCCGAACGGTATAGACGGGGGTTGAAAAGGGTGGGGCGCACGGTCCTTGGAGCGCCGTCCGTGCCCCGTATCCATTTGGGCCTGGGCCTATCTTCGGCGGCGTTGAGGGGGGATGTGTCGAGGCACAACCGGTAGGCCGCGGCGATCACGAGGGGATCGGTTGTGACGAGCTCGCTCATTTCGGTGGTGGATTGGCGCTCCCTCGACCGATGTGCGGTCACCAAAATCGGCTCGTTATAACCAAACCTTTAGCTCGGCTTTTCTTTATTTCACCTCGACGGAATTTGCCCTTGAGCGTGCCTCGTTTGTCTTCCTTGTTCGCGTCTGCTCGTGACTGACGACCATCGATTTTCTGCCCGCGGCCTCATCGGTAACCGAAGGGTGGCCTTCGATTATCATCGGCTGGGATGTCCTTGGCTTGCGTCAAACCGAACGCTTGAAGGTCGTTTCGCATCGATCGTTGACGAGCTTGGGACGGATTCCGCCTCCCCTGCTGTCGCCGTTGAAACGGTCTCCTCTTTATCTCTCTCAACCGAATTTCATGAATAACCCTCCCGTTACTTCCTCCCGCGCCCGCACCTTCACCCGCGTCTCGACGCTTGCGGCCATGGCGACGGCATCCGGGGCCCATGCCGGTATCATCTCGTTCGATACTTCCATTACGTCCGGCTCGGATAGGTCGGTGGATTGGAACATCGACGGGGTCGGTAACGAAGAAGCCTATTTCTACAATTCCACGGGCAGCAACAGCGGCATCTTCAAAAATTTCCGCAGAGCCAACCATTCGTTCAGCTTTGTCACCAACGCCGATAAAATGCTGGGCCTCGCGGCCGGAGCGACCATCGGTGCATCCAACAACTTTAGGGAATCACTCCTCTCTATCTTCCGCGACGGCAACTTGAACTCGGTCACCAACGTCGTCAGCGGGGTTGCGACTTACATCGGTTTCCGATTCAAGCTTCCGAGCAATAACACGATCGTCTACGGCTGGGCCGACGTCACGTTGACCAACGATGGTGACTCCGGCATATTCACCATCAACCGATGGGCCTACGAGGATTCCGGCGCCTCCATCCTCGCCGGTCCGCCCGGTGCCTCCGCCGTGCCCGAGCCGGCCTCTTTTGCGGTCGGCCTCGGCGCGCTCGCCCTTGGTGCGGCCGGCCTGCGCCGTCGCCGTCGTCACGCCCAGGCCGTTGCGGCCTGATCGCTTCCCGCGCCAAATTCGACCGACCTCGCCTCCCGTCGCGGAGGCGAGGTTTTTATTTTTACGCTGTTTCCGGTTCGTCTGCTGATCATGCCCGAATCTCTTCCGCACCCGCGTCGCAAAATTCTGCTTATAGGTTGGGATGCCGCCGACTGGAGCGTCGCACTTCCGCTGGTGGAGGCCGGCAAGATGCCCGCCCTCAAGCGTCTCATGGATCAAAGCGCCTGGGGCAAACTCGCCACGCTGCGGCCCGTGCTCTCGCCCATGCTTTGGACCAGCATAGCCACCGGCAAACGTGCGTGGAAACACGGCATCCACGGCTTCTCCGAACCGAGCCCCTCCACCGGCGAGCTCCGCCCCATCAGCAACCTTTCCCGCACCGCCAAGGCCGTCTGGAATGTTTTTAATCAGAACGATCTCCGCTCGCAGGTTCTCGGTTGGTGGCCCTCGCACCCCGCCGAACCCATCAACGGCGTGATGGTCTCGAATCAGTTTCAGCAAGCCGGCGCCAATCTTGACCAGCCCTGGCCGCTGCGTCCCGGCACCGTTCACCCGCCCCGCCTCGCCGACGCCATCGCCGACCTGCGCATCCACCCCGCGGAACTTACCAACGAGGATCTTCTTCCCTTCGTCCCTCGCGCGGCCGAAATCGACCAGGCTCGGGACCCGCGGCTCGCCAACTGCGCCAAGGTTCTCGCCGAGATTTCCAGTATCCACGCCGTCGCGACCGCGACGCTCCAGCTCGAGCCGTGGGATTTTGCCGCCGTCTACCACGATGGCATCGACCATTTCAGCCACGGTTTTATGCGCTACCATCCGCCGCGGCTGCCGTGGGTCGGTGAGCGCGATTTCGAGCTCTACCAGCACGTGATCGAGAGCGCCTACCGCTTCCACGACATGATGCTGGACGTGCTTCTGCGTATCGCCGGTGACGATACGACGGTGCTTCTGATGTCCGACCACGGCTTCGAGTCCGGCAACCTGCGGCCCCGCGTCCTGCCGAACGAACCCGCCGGGCCCGCCGCCGAGCACAGTCCGTTCGGGATTTTCTGCCTGCGCGCGCCCGATGTGCGCGCCGGCGAGCGTATCCACGGCGCCAGCCTCCTCGACATCGCGCCCACGCTCCTCCATCTCGCCGGTCTGCCTGCCGCGCGCGACATGGATGGGCAGGTCCTGGTCAATTGCTTCCGCTCTCCGCAAACCGTCCGGCTCATCGATAGTTGGGAAGACGTGCCTGGCGCCAGCGGTCAACACCCGCCCGGCACCGACCTCGAGACCGCCGACGCCCATCAAACCCTCCGCCAGCTGGTCGAGCTCGGCTACATTGCCGAGCCCAATCCCGACGTCGCCCAGGCCGCGGCCGAGACGACTCGTGAGCTCCGCTACAACCTCGCCGTGGCTTACGTCGACGGCGGCCGCCACCCCGAAGCCGCCCGGATATTTCATGACCTCTGGGAACGCTGGCCCGAGGAGAGTCGCTTCGGCACGCAACTCCTCTTCGCTTACCTCGCGCTCGAAGAGCCCGCCCCAGCGCGGGCCACCTACGAGCGCCTGATCCTCCGCAAAAAGGCCGCCGCAGAAAAGGCTCGGGCGCAGCTTCAGCGCATAAACGCCGCGCGTGCTGCCGCCGAAGCCACCGCCCGGGCCGCGGCCGAAGCGCGGGGCGAGACCTATACGCCGCCGGAGGTTTCATCGGACGAAAACTACAAGCTCCGCCAACTGGCCCTCCGAGCCGGGACCAATCCGCAAACCTTCGCCTTCCTCGAAGGCTCCCTCCTCGCGCTCGAACAACGCCTTCCCGAAGCTCTCGCCGCACTGCGAGCGGCGGCCGACGTGGAAACCTCCCACCAACCGGGGCTCCATAACAGGCTCGGCGACATTTGCCTGCAGCTCGGCGACTTCCCGGCCGCCGCCGCCGCCTTTCATCGCGTGCTCCAGCACCAGCCGGACAACCCGCAGGCTTGTCTCGGCCTCGCTCGCGTCGCACTGCACACCTCGCGCCCTTTCGAAGCCGTCGCCCACGCCAAGGCCGCCCTCGATCTCGGCTTCTCCCAGCCGTCGGCCCATGCCCTGCATGGCGCCGCGATGCTCGCCCTTGGCAAACCCGGTTACGCGGCCAAAAGTCTGCGCACCGCCCTCGCGCTGAATCCGTGGCACATCGGTGCCCACGAAACTTTCGCCGAGTTGCACGGCCGCCGCCCCCAAGGCGCCGCCCGCGCCGCCCATCACCGTGCGCAAGCCGAGATCGCCCGCCAACGGGTTGCCGAAGCGAAAACCGCGGTGCATTGCGACGACGATTCCAGTGCGGTGACGTTGCCGACCTTCCCGTTGATGCACGCCCGCGACTGCCGCCTCAATCCCGCCGAGGGCCCCCCGCTCGTCGTCGTTTCCGGTCTGCCGCGTTCCGGCACCTCGCTGCTCATGCAAATGCTGGCCGCCGCCGGCCTGTCGCTCGTGACCGATGCCCACCGGGCGGCCGACGAATCCAATCCCTGCGGCTATCTGGAAGACGAGCGCGTCAAACGCCTGCCCTTCGACCGAGACCGAAGCTGGCTCAATGAGGCCCGGGGGCAGGCGATTAAAATCGTGGCGCCCTTGCTCCACTGTGTGCCCGCCGATTTGCCGCTGAAGATCATCTTCATGCAACGCCCGCCGGCGGAGCTGCTCGCCTCCCAACACGCCATGCTTTGGCGCGAAGGGAAATCTCGCCCGTCGGGCGGCGTCGCCGCCCTGGCCCGTGGTTTCGCCGACCTGCTCGCTCAGGTAAATCTGCTGCTCAACCAACGCCCGAAGTGGGAGTTGCTCCCGCTGTCGTTTCACGACGCCGTCCACCGGCCGGAGGAAACGGCCCGGGCGGTGGCGACCTTTCTTCACCAGACCTGTGACATCTCCGCCATGGCTCGCGTCGCCGACCCTGCCCTGCACCGCACGCGAGGCTGACTGCGCCGGGCATCCCCGCAGGGGCTGCCGCCGTGACTCAACGGGTTCAGCTCAGGCAAGAGGCGCGGTCTGCGGCCAAGCCAACGGGACGGCCAAGCCAACGACCTGGCCGCCTTTTCACGGCCGTTTTAGCTGGATTCCTTTAGCTGGTCGCGTGGGACCCGGACGGGCGTCGACGGCTGTGCAGCACCGTGAAACCGGCGATGAACAATCCCACGAGCGTCGCGTAGGAGCCCGGTTCAGGGATGGCGGACGCATACCCGACCAAGTTGTCGATGCCGTATGTTTCGGTCGTGCTGCCGGGATTGCTGATGACGAACGTGGTGAAAGGGGATGAGCTGACAAAGCCGCGAAATTCGGTGACGTCGGTTACCGGATTCGTGTAACCGACGCTGGTGCCACCGACCGTCGCGGTCAGGGTAATACCGAGGCCGTTGCTGTGAGGATTGGTCTCAAAGCCGAAGGCGGTGACCGGGTTGGCAAACGTGAACGTAACCGTGGTGCTTCCGTCGACATCGAATCGGTAGTAGCCGGTGGAATCGACGCTGTTTTGGGCGTTAAGGTTGGGAAAACCATAGGCGTCGGGGTTCGTGATCGTTACGGCGCCCAAGGTGACGTTGCCGGACGTGCCAGCCGCCGTGTTGAGGTCGTAGGTGAAGGCGAGCGAGCCCGTCGCTTGGGCGGCGGTATCAAAGGCCCCCTTGGTGGTATAGACCGTCACTTGGCCATGAGCGGCGGAGAGGCCGGCGACGATTAAGGCGGTCACAAAAGCAATTTTACGGAGGGGCATGAGATTGGAAAACGGGAGCTTGAGAGATGTTGGGTTAGGTCGAGCCTTTTTGCGCGGCTGGGAGGAGGTTCGGGAATCGGCCGGTCTCTGGTTTCCTTTAGCGGAAATAGATCGAAATGGGCGACTTAGCCGACATCCGGACCGAAAAGCGTCGATTCCGGCGTAGAGCCACTCGGTGGAGAGGGCTTGCCGGGCGCGAAGCTGGCTTCGTTTCACTTCCCTCTTCGGGGACTTTGTTGTCGTTCCGGTCGGGGGGGGCGTCAGGGCGGCTCTTCGCCGCCTTATTCTGCGCCGGCCTCGTGGGTTTTCTGCCAAGGATGGAGCGAGATGCCGTGCACGATAATCGATACTGCCACGAGTGAGACCGTGATGGCGACAATCTGCCGGGCCAGTGTCTCCGGCAGTCCTTCGCTCACGGCGTAGAAGAGGTAGTAGATTGAGCCGATCCCGCGGATGCCGAACCACGCGACCGAGCCAAACTGTTTCAACGAAAAGCGGCGCAGCACCAAGATCGGCGCCACGGCCAAGGGCCGGATCACCAAAAACATGAGCGGAGCCAACCACAGGATCTCCCGCGCGATCCCGGCCGACGCCAGTAACACCCCCACGATCAGGACCAACGTGACTTCCATGAGGTTTTCCAACTGTTCATTGGTGTGCAGCAACAGGGCGGCGAGCTCGCCCGGCGCCGCTTCCGGTTTGGTCGTCCCGGGATTTTTCGGGACGGCAGCGGGGTCTTCTGAGTCGTTCGCGTCGCGTTTCCGCCGTGCGGCCGCACTGGCGCGCCGCTCCACGGCGCGTAACCCGGCTCCGGCCGCGAACACACTCAGAAACCCATACGCATTGGCCTCCAAGGCCAGCGCATACGACACCCCGATCAGGCCGAGCACAAGATACTCGGCAAACGCCACCGCCTCGTTGTGCTTGGATATCCGCCATACCAAAAAGCGTCCCAGCGCCGCGCCCAGCGCCGCGCCGATGGCCAAACCCGCTCCCACCGCCCAGAGCACGTCGACCGTCCACCAGCGCCACAGGCCCGGGCCGAGATCCTCACCGTGCAACAGGGCCAGCCCCAGCATCACAAAGGGAAACGCCGTGCCGTCGTTCAGCCCGCCTTCCGCGCTTAAGGTCAGCCGCACCTGGTCGCGATCATCGCTGTCTTTGATCTGCACCGCCGAAGCGAGCACCGGGTCTGTCGGCGCGACGATCCCTCCGAGCAAGATCGCGGCGCCCAGACTCATGCCCAGAATCACGGTTCCCGTTATTGCGACGAGGCCGACGGTCATCGTCATCGACGCAAACGCCAGAAACCACGCTGGCCTCACGCGCGGGTCGGTCATGCCGATGCGCAGCTTCATGCCCACGGTAAACAGCGAGATGATCACCGCGATTTCCGCGACCCGGTGCAGCGCGTGCGCGTGCGCGATCGGGTCGATCCAGGCTTGATTGGCCGCCCAGGGGCTCAACAGCGCCCCGACGACGAGATAAATCATGGCCGGCGTGATCGGTGCCCGGCTCAGCCAAGGGTGCAGGAGCCCCATGAGCAGCACCAGCCCGCCCGCCAACAGCAGCCATTGGTTAAAGGTCATGACGGCCTTTCCCGGGCGATCTCGCCCGCGCGGACTCAGGGGCCCAAACAAGGATAAATTCGGGTGGCATCCTGCCACCGACCGCCGCGCCCAGCGACAGTGCCCGCAAAACCCGCATGCCTGGGCGACGCTCTTTCGCCGCGGCGCGGGTTGGGCGGTTTTCACCGCCGGGCGCCGGCTACGTCATCCCCGGCGGCCGAGGCGTTGGCGGACGGCGCGGGCGTAGAGGATGATGGGGGTGAGCGTGAGGATCGCGATGGTGGCGAAGAGTAACATCGGGAGTTGCGCTACGTCCGGCGACGCCAGCCGCGCCTGGGCGACCGCGTCGTTGGCGTTTTGCGCAAAGGCCACCGGGGCCGCCGCGACGTGACGCGCGATCGCAAAGCCGCCGCTGGCGGCCAGGTCCCAGCCCAGTGCGGAAAGCCAGGCCAACGCCTTTACGCCCACCGTGGCGCAGCCGAGCGCGAACCAGCCGACGCCCACCATGCCCAGCGAGATTCCCGCCACGCTCACGCTCCCGACCGAGAGCACTCCGACCGCCACCGCGCCGACGCTGATCGGCGCCACCGCCACGCCGCCCCAGGCAAACAAGAGGCCATAAGCGCGATCACCGCCCGCGAACCAGCCGAATACCGGTCGCTCGCCGACGTCGGGCGTGGCGAAGCGGATGTGCACCAGCGGAACGCCGCACAGTTGCCAACGGCTCCGGTATTCATTGGCCGTCGAGCCCACTTGGTCCCGCGAGTCCTGAAAACACTCCGGGTGGCTGATCCGCTCCGCCGTGCGCAGCTCGCGCTGGCGTCGCATCACCCGGCGCATGGCGCACGGCCAGGCGACCATGAAACCGAGCACCGCGACCTGGGCGAGCACCGCGAAGAGTTGGCGGTTCTCCCAACCGTGATAGGCGGCGAGTCGCAGGCCGTAGAGAACGGCGAGGATGCCCATCGCGCTGCCGAAGAGCGTGAGGGTGAGCTTCACCACGTGCCGGCGCTCGGTGGGCGTGCGGGCTTGATCGAGGTTGGCGCGCAAGGCCAAAACGGTGCTGACAAACCCGGATGAAGAGGCGGCCAACGCCGCGAGGCCGGTCGACTTCAGCAGGAGGCCGCCTTGCGCCGCCGCCGCGCCGATGCCGGCGGCCTTGGCCGGTGTGGCGAGTTCGGGCAGGGCCGCCAGCACGGCGATCGTAAACGCCTTGCCGGGCGTGCTGCGGGCGAGGGCGCCTTCGACGAAAGCCAATACCTGTTCCTGCAGGATTTTCCGGCCGCGGGAGAGACGTTGCTTGACGGCGTCTTCGGAGAGATCGAGCGCGACCGCCACGTGTTCCACCGAACGATGCTCGCGGTAGTAAAGGACGAGGGGCTCGCGATAGGTTTCGGGCACACGTTCGAGCGCACTCCACATAATGGCCTGCTCCTCGTTTTGGACGGCGACGTCGGCCGCCGGGGGGAGGTCGGCCTCGAGTTCGTCGGCGCCATCAAGCGGGTCTGCCTGATGGGTGGGGGCGCGGCCCTCGACGCGACGCAGGCGGGACACCTTGTGGCGGAGGATGCCGCAAAGCCAGGATCGGAGTTTTTCCGGCTCGCGCAGCTTCGCCAACTGCCGCCACGCCTCGACGAAGGTTTGCTGCGCGAGGTCTTCGCTCTGGCTGAGCTGACCGGTGGCGGAGTAGGCCAGCGAGCACAATAAGCGCTGGTAGCGTTCGACGATCGGGGTGAATGCGTTGCGGTCACCGGCCAGGCAGGCCGCGACTAAATCCGCGTCGCTGGTGAGTTCGAGGGAGGGCATCGATTCGAGGGATTGCATGATAGTTTGCCAATAGGTGCCCGCAAAGCCCGAACCGGTGACAACCTTTCTTCGGGGCGTTGCGGTGTGGTCACGGAGCTTGGCTGGAAGGGAAGCCCAGAGGTCGCAGGCGGAAGGCGCGGTAGCTCCCGTAGGCATCGGCTCGGCGCCCGCGGTGCCGGAGCTCGGTGCTGTTGGCGGCGAAGGGGAGATTAAGCGCGGTCGATGCGCGTAGCGCGAAAGGGCCCGCCGCAGGTTCACGCTCGCCGCCCGCTCCTCCGGCTCCCGGAGGTCAGCGGCAGAAACATTGTCACCGGGTCAAGCGGATCGGGCACTCATGGGCAGGCAGGACTCGCGTCGGGTCCTCCTTCCTTACCCATCATGACTACGATCCTTCTCTCTTCTTCCCCGCGTTTTCGCCCGGCCGTGCTGCGGCTGGCGGCTTGTTCGCTCGTGGGATTTTTTATCTTCGGCCCCGTCCCGCTGCGGGCCGATCCTGCGCCCGCCGCGCCGGCTTTGCTGGATGACTTTTCGGAGGCCGATCATACCGCGCTGGGCGCCGGTCGGCTCGTCATCACGGACGAAGGGCTCGGCGGCAAGTCCCAGGCCACGGCAACGTGTGCCGACGGCGTTATCACCGTTGAAGGCACGCTCGCGCCCGGGCGCGGCATGCCCGGCTTTGTTTCCGTGCCGCTGCTGTTGTCGGCCGACGGGCAACCGCGGGACTTGAGCGCCTATACCGGCGTGCGACTGCGCGTGAAAGTGACGCGGGGGCTGCTCGCCGTGCAGGTGGCCAGCACCGAGATCGTGAACTTCGATTTTCACGCGAGTCCGCCGATCAAGCGGCAGGGGGGCGACTTTCAAGAGGTGCGC
>CAXBDS010000137.1:0-14118 GCA_963974355.1 uncultured Opitutaceae bacterium | reverse complement strand
CCCCCCGTGATGCGCGAGCCGCAGCCCGTAGCCTTCCAGTTTGCCAAGCCCCAACAACTCCGCCCCGGGGCAAAGCGTTTGCAGCGCCGATTGATCCAGGTGTCGCCCATATGCGAAATAAAGAAAGCTCGCGACGCCGTGACTCATCCGGCGGAAAGAATTTCCTCTACCCGTTCGATGATGCCCTCGACCGGCCACATGCGCCCGAGTCCCTCGTAGCCACAGGCCAGCATCCCCGCCTCCGGTCCGATAAAGTGCACGCCGCGCGCTCGCAGGGTCGCGACGTTGGCCTCGGTCGCCGGATGCGACCACATCTTCCCATTCATCGCCGGCGCGATCAGGATCGGGCAACGCGCGACGAGGTGCAGGGCCCCCAGAAAATCATGCGCCAGACCGTGCGCAATCACATCGGCGGTCGCCGGTGCCACCACGAGCAGATCGGCCCGATCCGCCAGCTCGACGTGCCCCGGTTGCCAGCCCTGACCTTCGTCCCACAGATCCCCCGCGACCGGGGAGCGCGCCAGGGTTTGCAGCGTCAGCGGCGTGATGAATTTTGCGCCTCCTGCCGTCAAAACCGGGAACAGCGCGGCGCCCCGTTTCCGCAGTTGGCTGGTAAGGTCGGCCGCTTTGTAGGCCGCGATCGACCCGGTTACACCGAGAATGATCGTTTTTCCTTCAAGGACTTGGGCCATGCGGCGAAGCAAATCACGGTTAGCCGCGCCGACAAGTGCGGTTTAGGAAAAGTGGCGGACGTTTCACGCCCCGCTCGTCCGGCGGACCTACTTGCCCTCCGGAGGCGGCGGGGGAGGTGGTTTTCCGCCCGGCCCGCCCTCGCGGCGCTCTTGGTCGCGCTTCTCGACCAGCTTGCTCCACTTTTCTTTCTGCTCGTGCTGATACTCAGCCAAGAGCTTGAGCTGCTCGGGCGTGAGTTTTGCACTGATATCTTCCTCCAGCGCTTGAATTGACTGATACGTCTCGCGCCGGGCGCGGCGCATCTCATCCAGCGCGGAATCGAGCAAGGGACGGATCGATTCACATTGGGCCTCAGTCAAGCCGAGCCGATCCACGTAACGGTTCATGACCGAGGCCGAAAACCGGTCCGGCCCGCGTCCACGCTCGACCATCATTTTCGCCACGCGCAACGAGACAAACCCCCCGCACACGCCACCGGCGAGGAACACTCCGGTGAAAATCAGCCAGATTTTAGTCGTCCGGGCCATTTTCAGGAGAGATCCAGCAAGGCCGTGACCGGGTCCTGCGCCGCCAATACCTCACGCTCGATGGCGTTGAGCACAGGCCCAATGTTGAAGGCGACACTGGCTACCGCCAAGCCCCCGGCGAGGAACAGCGCCTTCCACGAAAACCGCTCCAACAGGGAGGCCAGCGAACGCTCGCGTCCCCGTCCCATGGCGAGCGCGGCCACGCGAGTCGCAAAACCGGGAGGGGTATCGCACGACAACGTCGCCTCGGGCGCTTGCCGCGCCGCCGCCACCAACCGGGACCATGCTTTGGACTCATTCTTCATACGGACTCCCTTTGTTTTAATTCCTGAAATAGTTTCTGCAACTTCCGCCGAGCCCGGAAGGCCCGCACTTTCACCAACGACGCCGACCAACCGGTGAGCTCACAAATCTCCACAATCGTCTTCTGTTCAAGGTCAAGCAACCGCAGCACCATTTGATCGGCTGGCCGCAATTGGGCAAAAAGTTTCTCCACCAACTCGCGAGCCGCCAAGGCGTCATCCGGCGCCGTGTCCCCCTCGTCCGACAACACATTGTCCAAGACCTGCGCCTCGCCTTCGGACAGATCCGCCCAGCGAAATTCGGGCCGACGCTGCTGCCGACGCAGTTGGTCGATGCAGGTCGTCACGGCGATGCGCGACACCCAATGGGCGAACGGCACGGTGCCTTGGTATTGATCGAGGCGGGAAAACATCTTCAGAAAGACGTCCTGCATGAGGTCCTCGGGATCGAGTCGACGAGGGAGCCGCGCGCGGACGATGCGCATGACTTGAGGGTAAAGGTAGTCCACCAAATCCCGGGCAGCCGCTTGGTCTTGGCACCGCACACGTTCAAGGCATCCGACCAGATCGAACGTCTCGTCGTCAGCGGCAGACATGAAGTAAATAAACGGGCACCATACACTCTCGGCAAGACGCCCCCAACGCGGAGGGGTTACAAGCCTTTACCCGGCAAGGCGCCCCATCGAAAAGCGAAATCACACCGGGTGCACCATCCGGGCCCACCGGTCCCGTCGCTTGACTCGCGTCATCCGAGCTGACTAGTTGCCTCTCGACATGGTTTTCCATCGGACGGCGCTTCGACTTATTTAGACGCACGGCTCCTGCGTTCCCGCGAGGAACGGAGCGTGCGTCGGCCTATTCTCCTGTTCAGCGCCCGCCGCGATTCTGCGTATCGCGGGCTTTCTCTGCCTCTCCGATTCCGTTAGTCATTTTCTGTCATCATGTCCTCTTTTTCGTCCGCCGCGGCCAAATACCGCCCTTTCCCTCCCGTCGATCTGCCTGATCGCCAATGGCCCAACCGCACGCTCTCGCACGCCCCGCAGTGGTGCAGTGTCGATCTGCGCGACGGCAACCAGGCCCTCGCTCAACCCATGAGCGTGGCCGAGAAAATCGAGTTCTTCGATTTGCTCGTGAAGATCGGCTTCAAGGAAATCGAAGTCGGTTTCCCGTCCGCCTCCCAAACCGAGTTCGATTTCTGTCGGCGCCTCATCGAGGAAAAACGCATTCCTGATGACGTCTCGATTCAGATCCTCTGCCCATGCCGCGAGGACCTGATCACGCGTTCGCTGGAGGCATTGCAGGGCGCGAAGAACATCATCTTCCACCTCTACAACTCGACCTCGCCCGCCCAGCGCAACTACGTCTTCGGCGCCGACCGCGCCGCGATCATCAAGATCGCCACCGATGCCGTCGCGTTTCTGAAAACGGCCAGCGCCCCGCTCATCGCCGCCGGCAATACCGTGCAGCTGGAATACTCCCCCGAGAGTTTCACCAGCACCGAACTCGACTTCGCGTTGGAGATCTGCGAGGCCGTATCCGATGTCTGGGCACCGACGCCCGCCGACAAGATCATCCTCAACCTGCCTGCCACGGTCGAATACGCCACGCCCAACGTGCACGCCGACCAGATTGAGTGGATGGGCCGCCACCTGACGCGCCGCGCCGCGACGATCATCTCGTTGCACACCCACAACGACCGCGGCACCGGCGTGGCCGCCACCGAGCTCGGCCTGCTGGCCGGCGCCGACCGCGTGGAAGGCACCCTGTTCGGCAACGGCGAACGTACCGGCAACCTCGATGTCGTGACCGTGGCGTTGAACCTGTTCACCCATGGCATCGATCCTGAGCTGGACTTCTCCGATCTGCGCGGCATCCGCGACACGTATGAACGCGTCACGCGCATGGAAGTGCCCGCGCGCCAGCCCTACGGGGGCGACCTGGTCTTCACCGCGTTTAGCGGTTCCCATCAGGACGCGATCAAGAAGTCTTGGGAGAAACAGGTGCCCGGCCAGCCCTGGGACGTGCTCTATATCCCCGTCGATCCGGCCGACATCGGTCGCAACTACAAGGCCATCATCCGCATCAATTCCCAGTCCGGTAAAGGCGGCGTCGCCTACCTCTTGGAGACGGAGTTCGGCTACCATCTGCCGAAGCTCATGCACCGGGAGTTGGGCAAGGTCATCAACGCCTTGGCTGACGAGAAAGGGACCGAGCTCACCGCCGACGACATTCACGCGGCCTTCCAACGCGAATACCTCGACCGCACCACCCCGATCGCGATCCACGAGTTCCGCACGATCGAGCGCGGCACGCAGGTGACCGGGCAGGCCGATCTCACGTTGAACGGCAAGTCCACGGTCGTCTCCGGCGTCGGCAACGGCCCGATCGACGCGTTCGTGCATGCCCTGCGCGACGCGGGCCTGCCGGCCTTCGAGTTCTTGAACTACAGCGAACACTCGCTCGGTTCCGGCGCCGAAGCGCGCGCGGTCTCCTACGTGCAAATCAAAATCGCCAATGGGCAGACGTTCTACGGCGCCGGCGTCGATACGAGCATCGAGTTCGCTTCGATCAAGGCGGTGGTCAGCGCGGTCAACCGCGCAATGGCCGAATAGTTCGCCGAGCGCACCGTCAGAGTTCTCCGGGCCAACCCGTTCCTGCGGGCTGGCCCGGACTGTCGGTGGCCGCCCGCCCCCGCCTCAGGCGCGGCCGATGCGCTGGAACCACCAGCCGCCGAGGCCGAGGAACACTAGCACCGGCACCCAGAGCCAAAGCTGCGGTTGCAAGGCCGGATATTTCTCCAGCCATCCCGCGATGATCGTCAGGAAGTAATATCCCATCACCAGCACGAGCGCCACGCCGAGATTGGCCGAGGTTTCGCGGCGGGACACCTTGATGCCGAGCGGCACCGCGAGAAACGCAAAGGCCAGCACCGCGACCGCGCTCGATGCCTTTTGGTTGATGGCGATCGAAACCTTGAGCGCCGCTTCCGCATCCTCGCTGCGCGCTGCGCGGGCGCGCTCTGCGAGCAGTTGATCCCACGTCATCCATGCGACACGTTGACGCTGCGGCTGGCGGCCCAAAATCGAATCGAGTTCCAACCGGATCGGCCACGACTCGACGGCGGCGGTATGCGGAGCCTTGGAGAAATCCTCCGGGTGCGCCGGATCACGATACTCCACCGCCACCTGCGACAAGGTGACTTGGATGACATTGGTTTCCTGATCGTATTCCACGCGCCCCGTCTGCGCCCGGCCAAAGGTCAACACGCGCTGCTGGTCGTCGAGTTGCCATACCCACAAATCACGCAGTTCACCGCCGTCCTTGTCGTTCACATAAATCACCACCCCCGGAAAATCCCGGATGAAGGTCTTGGGCACGATGAAGCTCAGCGGATTGCGGCTCACCGCTTCGGCGAGGGTGGCTTTGTAAGCCGTCCGCGCACGCGGCATGTAGTAAAAATTCACCGCCGCCGCCAGCAACGCCCCGGTCAGACCAAGCAACAAAATTGGCCGCGCGATAAATCCCACGCTCAAGCCCGCCGCCCGCATCGCCGTCACTTCCCGCTGGGCCGACATCCGCCCCAGCACGAGCAACACGCCTGTCAGCACGCCCATCGGCAAGGCGTAAGCCGCCACATAGGGCACCAACAATCCCAGCAACTTGCCAAACACCGGCAATGGAATCTGCCCCGCCAACACGTAGCCGATCAGATCCTTCATCGCGTTGCCCAAAATCAGCACAAACGCGAAAAAGCCGACCGCCGCCAGACAAGCGGTCAACACGCTCCAAAAAATGTGACGGTGCAGCAGGTTCATCGCAACGGGCGCAGTAGAAACCACGAACCCGCGGAAAGACACGAAAACAATTTCGCGCCCGCCCCCCCCTGACCGCCGCCCCGACCCCGCGAGCGCAGTTGCCATCCGCCAACTTCCTGCCTGCCTTATCCGCCATGAAGTATGTGCCCGCCAAACCACCGCTGACCGGAGAGACGCTCACGTCGCTCACCGAGCGGCTGCGTGCCCACGGCGAGCCCACCTTCCGCGCCAAACAGATTCTCGACTGGGTTTACAAAAAACGTGCCCGCTCTTGGGAGGAGATGACCAACCTCTCCAAGCCCTTGCGCGCTTGGCTCGACGAAACGTTTGAGCTCCTCCCCCTTTCCCTCGTGTTCGGCAAGCAGTCCCTCGACGTCACCGACAAGCTCCTGCTCGAACTCACCGACCACCAACTCATTGAGACTGTGATCATCCGCGCCCCCCAGGAGGGCGTCGGCCTCGAGCACTCGCGCAAAACCATCTGCATTTCCACGCAAGTCGGCTGCGCGATGGGTTGCAAATTCTGCGCCTCCGGCCTCATGGGTCTGAAACGCGACCTCAACGCCGGGGAGATCGTCGCTCAACTCCTCCACGTCTGCTACCGCGAAGACGCCCGCACCCCCCGCGCGCGCGAAGAACTCGCCTCCTTCGACAACATCGTCGTCATGGGCATGGGCGAACCGCTCGCCAACTACGAGGCCATCACCACCGCCCTCACCATCGTCAACTCCGACTGGGGCTTCGGTTTCGGCGCCCGTCGCATCACACTCTCCACCAGTGGTCTCGTCCCCGCCATCCTCAAGCTCGCCGAGGAACCGCTCAACGTGCGCCTGGCCATTTCCTTGCACGGCGCCACCGACGAGGTCCGGTCCCAAATCATGCCGGTCAACAAGGCCTACCCGCTGGCCAAACTGATTCCCGCCGTGAAGGCCTTCAGCGAAAAGAACGGCCGCATGGTCACCCTCGAATTCATCCTCATCGAGGACATCAACGACTCGTTCGATCAGGCGGAAAAACTGCGCGACTTCGCCCTCGATCTGCACGCGCATGTCAACCTGATCCCTTATAACACCGTCGAGGGCCTGCCGTGGAAGCGCCCGTCGACCAACCGGCAGGAAAAGTTCGCCGATATCCTGCGTCGCGCCCGCGTATCCGTCACCCTGAGACGCGAAAAGGGTCACGACATCGACGCCGCCTGCGGTCAGCTCCGCCTCAAAACCGAGAAGGAACGCGAGCTGACCGCCACCGAAAGCTGAGCTCGCCCCGGCGCCCAACCGCTCCGGCCCGCCGTCCTCAGTTGCGAATTCGCCCGACCCGGCCCACGTTTCCGCCATGCCTGATTTCGCCCGACTCACCGATGCCGAATGGCGTGAGCGCCTCACGACCGAGCAATATCGCATCCTCCGTCAAGCCGGCACCGATCGACCGTTCGGCCCCGCCTACGAAACCTTCAAGCATGAAGGCGCCGGCACTTACGTGTGCACCGGTTGCGGCACCCCGCTGTTTACCTCACAGACCAAGTTCGACGCGCGCTGCGGCTGGCCCGCCTTCTACGATCCCGCCCACTCCGATGCCGTGGAGCTCCGCCGTGATCACAGCATGGGCGTCGAACGGGTTGAGGTCGTCTGCGCCACTTGCCACGGCCATCTCGGCCATGTATTCGAGGGCGAGGGGTTTGATACGCCGACCGACGAGCGCTATTGCATCAACGCCACTTCGCTGCGTTTTGTGCCGGCAAACGCCTGAGTAAGCTCATCCCGTTTCACCCCCGGTTCATCCCGAGATGCAACCGCTTCACAGGTATTTTTTTTCAAAAAATCTGGAACCGGTTGCCGGGTGATGCTTTCCCAAAGCGTCTCGCTGCCATGATAGACGTCCAAGGCCTAGCCAAATTCTACGGAACGAAACGCGCCGTCGACGGTGTAAGTTTCTCGGTTAAACGCGGTGATATTCTCGGTTTTCTCGGCCCCAACGGCGCCGGAAAATCGACCACGATGAAGATGATCACCGGCTTCATCCAACCCACCGCTGGTCGCGCCCTCGTCGATGGCATCGACGTCACCCGCGATCCCGTCGCGGTCAAGCGCAAGATCGGTTACCTCCCCGAGAGCGCCCCCGCCTACGGCGAGATGACCGTCGAGGAATTCCTGTGCTTTATCGCCGAATGCCGCGGGTATCGCGGTGCCGCACGGAATGGCCCGGTCGACCGGGCCCTCACCCTCACCCATCTCACGCCGGTGCGCAGGCAAACGATCGAAACCCTTTCCAAGGGGTTCAAGCAACGCGTCGGTTTTGCTCAGGCCCTGCTGCACGATCCGCCCGTGCTCATTCTCGACGAGCCCACCGACGGCCTCGACCCCAATCAAAAAAACGAGGTGCGCGCGCTCATCAAATCCATGGCCGCCGAAAAGGCGGTGGTGCTCTCCACCCATATTCTCGAAGAGGTGGATGCCATCTGCACGCGCATCATCCTGATCTCGCAGGGCAAGGTCGTCGTCGACGAAACCCCCGAGGCCTTCCGCGCCCGCCAGCCCGGCGCCCGGCTCGATGAGATCTTCCGTCAACTCACGTCCTCCGACGTTTAATCGTATTCGTGCCCGCGATACGGCCCTCCGCCGCCTGCATCGTTTGCCATTCCTTGTTGGTCCTCCGCCTCTCCCGCCATGTCCCAGCTCGCCCCCGTTTTTAAACGCGAATTCCTCGGCTACTTTCGCTCTCCGGTCGCCTACGTTTTCCTCATCGTCTTCTTGGTCGCATCCGTCGGTCTCGCCTTTTTTCTCGGCCACTTTTTCGACAACGGCCAGGCGAGCCTCGACAGCTTTTTCTTTTTCCACCCGTGGCTGTTCCTGTTCCTGATCCCCGCCGCCGGCATGCGGTTGTGGTCCGAGGAAAAGCGCACCGGCACCGTCGAGCTGCTCTTCACCCTGCCGATCACCACGCTGGAAGCGGTGCTCGCGAAATACCTCGCCGCCTGGTCCTTCCTCACCGTGGCCATCGTTCTCAGTTTCCCGCTGGCCCTCACCGCCGGTTATCTCGGCGACCCCGACTGGGGGGTGATGCTCAGCAGCTACTTGGGCAGTGTCCTCATGGCCGGCGCCTACCTCGGCGTCTGCTCACTCATGTCGGCGCTCACGAAGAACCAGGTCATCTCTTTCGTGCTCAGCGTGGTCGTTTGTCTGATCCTGCTCTTTCTTGGCTGGAGTGTCTTCAACGAGCTGCTCGCCAGCTTCCTCCCGCAAAGCCTGGTCGATGTCCTGGCCAACTTCTCGTTCAAGACTCACTTCGATCCGTTCACGAAGGGGATCATCGATCCCGCGGACGTCGTTTTCTTCCTTTCGCTAAGCGGCATCGCCCTTTGCCTCAACGTCGTTGCCCTCGAACGCTAACCCGTCGCCGCCCCGCCGTCCCGTCATGAAAACCGGCTCCAAGATCCTCGCTCTCGCCCTCCTCTTCGTCGGCCTCGTATTGGTCAACTATCTCGCCACCAAAGTCCCCTTCCGCGCCGACGCCACCGCGGAAAACATCTATACGCTTTCTCCGGGCACGAAGGCCATCCTCCAAAAGATCGAAGAGCCCATCACGGTTGATTTTTACTTTTCCCGCGACGCCTCCGGCCTCCCGATTATCTATAAAAACTACGCTGACCGGGTGGAGGAAATGCTCCGCCAATACGCACGGGCGGCCGACGGCAAACTCATCTTGCACGTCGTCAATCCCGAGCCGGACACTCCCGAGGAGGAACAGGCCACGCGCGGTGGCCTCCAAGCCCAGATCGTCCCCGGCACCGGCGAACAGGTTTACTTCGGGGTCGTCGTCACGCAGGCCGATCAGCAAAAGGCCATCAGCGCCTTCAACCCGCAACGCGAACAGTTCCTCGAATACGATCTCTCGGAACTCGTCCACTCGGTCCAGCAGTTCGACAAACACCGTCTCGGTCTCATCTCGAGCCTCCCGCTGCAGGCGCCTCCGATGAACCCGATGATGATGCAACAACCGCGTCAGGCGCCGCAGGACCAATACGTCATCGGTGAATGGTCGAAGAACTTTGAAATCGTTCCGATCGAAGCGACCGCCACCACGTTGCCCGCCAATCTCGACGCACTCGCCGTCATCCACCCGACCGACCTTGACGCCGGTCTCACCTTCGCCATCGACCAGTTTCTTCTCGGCGGCAAACCCGTTTTCATCGCCGTCGATCCTGCCTCGCAATACTTCAAGCGCCAAGGTGGCCAACAGGCCATGTTCGGCGGACCGCAGCCCAACGTCGCCTCCAATCTGCCCAAACTGTTCGCCGCCTGGGGCGTCACCTACGACCCGCAAAACGTCGTCGGAGATCTGACCCACGCCACGCAGGTGCAAACCGGGGCCGGGCAACTCGCTCGCTTCCCCGTCTGGCTGTCACTGCCGGCCGATACGCTCAACCGCACGGCCATGCCCACCGCCCAACTTAACTCAATGCTGATAATCGAGCCCGGCGCTCTCGCCCTCGCCGACGGACACGATGACATGACGTTCACCTCACTCATCGACTCTTCCGCGCAGAGCGGCACCGTGCCCGCCTATTCCCTGCAATTCGCCCAACCGGATGAGGTGTCCCGCCAGATCGTCGCCTCCGGTCCGAAAACCCTCGCCGCCCTCCTCACCGGCACCTTCCACACCGCCTTCCCCGACGGTCCTCCTGAAACCGCTAAACCCGAAGCCGACGCTCCAGCGAAATCCGCAATCGAAAGTCGAAAGACCGGTCAATCCACCCTCCTTGTCATCGCGGATACCGACTTCCTCTTGGACGACTACAGCGTGCGCCGCATGAACTTCCTCGGCGTGCAGACGGCCGAAGCCCTCAACGACAATCTCGCCTTCGCCGCCAACGCCATCGACTATCTCGCCGGCTCCCAAGACCTCATCTCCATCCGCGGCAAAGGCTCGTCGCAACGCCCCTTCACCGTCGTGCAACAGATGGAGGTCACCGCCCAGCAGAAATACCAGGATCAGCTTGCCGCCCTTGAATCCCGCCTCGCCGAGGTGCAACAAAAGCTCTCCCAACTGCAGACGCAGACCACCGACACAAATCGCCTCATTGCCTCGCCCGAGGTCCAGCAGACCATCGAGGAATTCCAAGCGCAGGAAGCCGCCATGCGAGTCGAACGACGCGAGATCCGACGGGCGCTGCGCGAGGATATCGATGCCCTAAAAACGCGCCTACTCTTGATCAACCTGCTCGCCTCCCCCCTACTCATCGCCGCCTTCGGCTTTTGGTTCTACCGTAACCGCCGCCGTTAACTCCTGCCCCTGTTTTTCACGATGAAGCTTAAGACCCTCGTCATCGCCGTTCTCGTGCTCGTCGGCCTCTCGGTCACGGTCCATTTTGCGACTCGTCCCGCCCCGCCGAGCGAAGCTGACCCGCGTGTCGGCACGCCCCTGTTGGATCGTGCGACGGCCACCTCCGCCACCCGCCTGACGATCTCGTCCCAAGGTGCCTCCGTGACCTTGCAACGGGATTCCAACAACACTTGGAAGGTCAGCTCCTACCATAACATTCCGGCGGATTTCTCGAAGCTTGCCCGCTTTATTTCCGAGCTCACCACCACCAAGATTGACCGCTTCGTCACCGCCAACCCTGAACGACTCAGCCGTCTCGAATTTTCGGATACCACCATCACGCTGACCGATGGGACGGGCAAGACCCTCTGGTCGATGACCCTCGGGAAAACCGCTGAAAACGGTGGTCGGTTTCTGCGCTTCCCCGGGGCGGACCGCGCCTACCTCGCGCGGCTGAACGTTTATACCGACGCCACCGCCAAAAACTGGGCCGACACCTCCCTCGTCAGCGTCGAGCCCAATACCATCGCCAAGGTCGAACTCACGTTCGCGGATGGCGATCCGATCATCGCGACTCGTCCCACCGCCGAAGCGCCCTTCACCGCCGCCGACGCCCCCGACGACCAACAGCTCAAGGCGTCCGCTATTTCCTCGCTGGTCACGACCCTCACCGGCCTGCGCTTTATCGACACCGCCGCCTTCGACACCCCTGACGCCGTGGCGGCCCGGGAGCACACCCGCATCGCGACCCTCACCACCTTCAACGGCCAGACCACCACGATCCGTCTGGGACGCCGCCCCGAAGTCCCAGCACCGGAGCCCGCCCCCACCGACGCCAAACCCGAGGAAAACGCCGAGCCACCCGCAGCCGCCGCCACCCCGGCAGGTCCGGTTTTCGTCCAAGTGCAGTCCTCCAACGATAATGCGTGGATCAACACCATCGGAGACGAGCTCGTCTTCAAGATCAGCGACTATCCCTTCACCAATCTGCCCAAGACCCGTGCCGACCTCTTCGAGCCGAAACCCGCTCCGGCTCCTGCTGCCTCTGGGTCCCCGGCCCCGCGGAAAACGCCGTAGGCGCGTCTCCCCCGCCTGCACCCGCCGGAACGTGCAACACGGCGATTGCGGCCGTCCGTTCTGGTCGTTTCCAATCGGCGGTGGTCACGAATATCTCATGCTATCGCTTCGCGCCGATGGACGGGCTCAAAGCCCTGCGCACTCGCCTGCTCGATCAATGCCACGCCGACGGCCTGAAAGGCACCATCCTGCTCGCATCCGAAGGCATTAACCTTTTTGTCGCCGGCGACCGGAATCGCGTCGACGCGCTGGTCGCCACCCTCCGCGCCCTGCCCGGCCTCGCCGACCTCGCGCCGAAATACAGCGAAAGCGCCACGCAGCCCTTCAACCGCATGCTGGTGCGCCTCAAAAAAGAGATCATCGCGTTCGGCGTCGATGGAATCGACCCGAGCCAACGCACCTCACCGAAACTCCCGGCCGCCACCCTCAAGCAGTGGCTCGACGAAGGCCGTCCGATTACGCTGCTCGACACCCGCAACGACTACGAAGTGAAGCTCGGCACCTTCCGCGGCGCGACCGACCTGAAGATCGACCACTTCCGCGAGTTCCCCGATGCGACGCGCCGCCTTCCCGCCGAACTCAAGCAGCAGCCCGTCGTCATGTTCTGCACCGGCGGCATCCGCTGCGAAAAGGCCGGCCCATTCATGGAGCGCGAGGGCTTTGAAAACGTCTACCAGCTCGACGGCGGTATCCTAAAGTATTTCGAAGAAGTCGGCAGCGACCACTACGACGGCGAGTGTTTCGTCTTCGATCAACGCGTCGGCGTCGATCCCGCCCTGCGCGAAACGCCGTCCGTGCAGTGCTTCAACTGCCAGACGCCGCTCAACGCCGCCGAGCAGGCGCACCCGCACTACCAACCCCCCCGCGCCTGCCCGCACTGCTATCGCTCGGTGGACGAGTCCCAGGCCGAACTGCTCGCCCGCCGCCACGCCGCGTTGCGCGCCGCCACCACGCCCTTGCCCGGCCTCGATCCCTATGAGAATCGCCGGCCCATCCGCGTCGGGGCCGCGCACGACGGCCTCACGTTGCTCGCCACCCTCGGACAGATTTCCCCGCACGTCGACGAGACCCACTGGCACACCACCTTCTCCGCCAACCGCTGGCGCGATGCCAACGACCGCTCCGTCGCGGCCGCCCAAATCGTGCGCCCCGGTGAGTTTTACTGGCAGCTCCAACCCGCCACCACCGAACCGCCCGTGGCGACTGATATCCGCATCCTCCACGAGGACGACGCCCTCGTGGTCGTGCACAAACCGGCCCCGCTGCCAATGCATCCATCCGGTCGATACAACCGGCATACCCTGCAATATTTCCTGCGTCAGGCCTACGCCCCGCACCGCCCGCGCCCGGCCCATCGCCTCGACGCCAACACCACCGGATTGGTGATTTGCGCCCGCACGGGCCACCTCGCCGGAAAGCTCCAGCCGCAATTCACCGAGGGCAATGTCGAAAAGGTTTACCTTGCCCGCGTGCACGGCCGTCCGGCAACGGAGACGTTCGCGTGCGACGCCCCCATCAGCGCCGCGGCCGACCGGGCGGGCTCCCGGGTGATCGCCACCGCCGGCACCGGCCAGGCAGCCCGCACGACCTTCCGCGTTCTCACGTATCGAGAATCTGATGACACGACTTTGCTCGAGGCGGTGCCCGTTACCGGCCGCACCAACCAGATCCGCCTCCATCTCCAGCATCTCGGCCACCCCATCGTTGGCGACCCGATCTACGGCCCGACCGCCTCGCCCGATGCCGCCGCGACCCTGCGGCCGGACGATCCGCCACTTTGCCTGCACTGCGTGCGCATGACGCTCACGCATCCGACCACCGGCGAACGCGTGACTTACGAGGCCCCCGCGCCGAATTGGGCGTAACACGTCGGCCTGCGGACAAGGGGCCGCGGCCGCCATCGTGAAACCAATCGGGCTTACCGTCGTCCGAGACCCTGCCGCCTCCCCCACGTCATCAAGGCCACGGTGCCGGAGAGCCCCAGCTTCCGCATGATGCGTTGGCGAAAGGTCTGCACACTCGCTTCTTTGAGGCCGAACTCTATCGAGACTTCCTCATTTGTAGCGCCATCCACGAATCGCTCCAAAAGGGTAAAATCCCGGACCGTGAAGATCCTGTCCCAAGCACCGGATACCAAGGAGTCCGACCGACACCGTTTCAGGTTTTAGGTAGACCCGGTTCCGCCCTGTCGAATATGCCGGATTGCTTCGAAACAATCCTGCCACCGCATCGTCGCTTTGTCGAAATAGCGACCACCGGCGGACGTTGCGAGCGCCACAAAGAATAGGCATCGATTCGTCCGGTCACCAGCACGACGCGCCCAGTCCATTTCCGCCGCTGAAGATCGTCCACGATCTGCCATCCGTCGCCATCGCCGAGGTTCAG
>CAXBDS010000136.1:0-14169 GCA_963974355.1 uncultured Opitutaceae bacterium | reverse complement strand
CCTGCCGTTCGCGGCGATGAAGCGGGCGTGGTCGGAGCAGACTCCGCTCAACCCGAAATCGGTCACCAGCGTCAACCTCCTCGCCATCGGTGTGGCGCCGGATGCGTTCGCCTACGTGGTGGACGAAATCGGGTTCTACTAGTCCGTCCCGGAGCGCGTTGTCATGACTGCCACACTTGCCGTCGATGGGCCCGTTCCCGTTCTGCGTCCGCGGTCGGATCGACTCGATTATCTCGATGCGACGCGCGCTTTCGCGCTCGTGCTCGGGGTGGTGTTTCACGCCAGCCTGTCGTTCCTGCCGACATTCATTGGCTGGGCCGTGCAAGATGTCTCCACCGGCGCGTCGATCGGGCCGTTCGTCACGGTGATTCACGCCTTCCGGCTGGAGGTGTTCTTCCTGCTGGCGGGGTTTTTCGGTCGTCGGACGTTTCATCGCGGCGGAGCGGGGGCCTTCGTCGGGTCACGCGTGCGGCGCATCGTGGTGCCGTTTGTGCTCGGCTGGTTTTTGCTGCGACCCGCTCTTGGGGCGGAATGGGCGATCGGCTTCGCCAGCATGCGCGGCGACGCCGATGTCGGGGTGGGACTGGCCGCGGCGGGGGATAGCCTCAACGCGCTGCCGGTGGGACTTTTTACCGGCACGCATCTGTGGTTCCTTTATTATCTGGTGCTGATCACGGCGCTGACGCTCGTCGGACGGATCATGTTCAAGGTGATCGCGGGTGGCCGGGTGAAGCCGTGGGCACGGGGCATCGATCGTGGGGTCGCTTGGCTGGCGCGTTCGCGGTGGGGACTGCCGGTCCTCGCCGGACCGACGGCGGGCGCGCTCTGGCCGATGCGTGGTTGGGGGGTGGATACGCCCGATGGGTCAATGCAGCCGCATTTGCCGGTGCTGTTGATTTATGGCGGTTTCTTTGCTTTCGGCTGGCTGCTCGGACGGCAGCCTGCGGCGATGGCCGAGGTGGCTCGGCTCACGTTGACCCGCGGAGTGACGGCGGCCCTGGGGCTCGTGGGCGTGGTGGGCTTGAGCGGATTCCAAGCGGATCCGGGGCATCCGCATTTTGGGGCCGCGCACGTCGCCTTCGTGGTGAGCTATGCCTGGTTGATGTGGTCGCTCGTTTTCCTGCTCATCGGTGGGTTTAAGGTCTGTTTTCAACGACCTCGCGGGTGGGTGCGCTATGTCGCTGATTCGTCCTATTGGATGTATCTCATTCACCTGCCGATCGTGGTGGGCCTGCAGATCGCGATCGCGGAAGTATCGGTCCACTGGTCGCTGAAGCTGGGCTTTATTTCCGTGGTGACGATCGGCGTGGCGCTGGCCAGCTACGACCTGATGGTGCGATCAACCTGCGTGGGCGCGCTGCTGAACGGCCGGCGGCGCGAGCGTGTGCTGGGGCCGTGGTTGTGGACGTTCGTGGCACCCGCGGTCGGGCCGGGCCGTTTGGGCTAGCGACGCCGGCGGCGTGGGCTGGCGGCGAAGCCGAGGGCGAGCAGTCCGGCAAGGACGGCGGTCGTGCCGGGTTCGGGAATGGCGGAGGCGCTGAGGGCAAACTTGAACGAGTCGCTGCCGTAGCTGTTCCAAGCGCCCTGCGCGCCGCGGGGGTCGTAAGCGGTGGTGTAGTAGGCTCCGCCGGTGGTCCATCCATCAGGCGCGACGCCCGATGTGCTGGTGGTCATGCCGAGGGTGTAACTATAGGAATAGTAGGTATCGCTCTGAGCCACCCACCAGTAGGTGGTGTTGGCTTCCAGCACGATCGCGCCGCTGGAGGTGTAGGTATTGTTCCCGACCGTGGGGGTCGTGCGATCCGCCAGCGTTTCGAGCAAGGTGCCGGGCAGCGAGGAACTGTCGGTGTAAAGTCCCAGGTTGAAACCGGAACCGGAGCTGGCGGTGATCGGCAGCGTGATGCTGACCAGGGTGGTCGCGTTGGGTCCGGTGGTGAATGATTGGGCTACATCCGAGGCTCTTCGGTGGGAATAGGAAGGGCCGTTCGACGTCGACGTCGTTGCGTCCATATTTGACCAGAAAACGGTCTGGCCCTGCGCGGTGCCGAGCCCGGCGAACACGAGCAGCACCACGGCGAGGTGGCGGCGGAATGGCGATAAGCGTAGGCTCCGGAAGTCGTGACTCGACATGGTTTTCTGTGATCGGTCGCCGGGGTTTTTTCTAAAGCGTTCGCGTGGAAAATGTCGTGATCTCCATGACGCAGTCAAGCGTGGTCCGAGCTTGACGCTCAGGTGAGGGTGGGCGGCGCGGCGCCGGGCCGGATAACGTTACGGTTTCAGGTGCCGCACGAGGAACGGGATGAAAACGTCCCAGTCGCCCGGCACGGTGCCATGGCCGCCCGCGTGCATCGTGTAGGCGAGCGTATCGCCGACAAGGATACCCGTGGTCGGAAACTGGTCCGTCGCCGGACCCTTTTTGTCGAACAACGCATAAACCGGGCGGGCCGCGAGCAAGGACAGCCATTCGCCCTTTGGGTCGGACCAGCGGTCGGTGTCGCCGGTTTGCAGCAGCAGGGGTCGCGGCGCGATGAGCGAGACGAGCAGGTGACCGTCGACGGGCGACGTGGCGGGATTGGCGCCGGCCTGGGCGTAGTTGGCGGCGAACTGATACGGGTAGCGGCCGGGGGCGGTGAGATGCGCCGCGGTCTCTCCGTAGTTGCGCCGACTGAGGGCCGCGCCGCCCTCGCCGGACACGCTGGCGATGACCGCGGCGAAGCGTTGATCGTGCGCGCCGGTCCACAGCACGGTTTTGCCGAGGCGCGAAATGCCCAACAGGGCCACGCGGGTCGGATCCACGTTGGCGGTCGGATCGGCCTCGAAGTAGTCGAGCACGCGGCTCAGGCCCCACGCCCAGGCGGAAATGGAGCCCCATTCGTCGGGCGCGGGTTCGGTTTGGCCGGGGCGGAGGAAGGCCGCGCGGATGCCGGCGGCGAGTGCTCCGGGCGCGTCGGGATCGATGTCGGCGTAGTTCACGGTGGCCACGCCGAGCCCGGCTCGCACGAGACGACCGACGTCGAGCGTGCCAAAGCGACGGCCCTCGGACGCGGGCACGCGGCGGTTTTCCTTCGGGTCCCAGCGTTCGCCGACCTTCACGGCGGGATCGTCCACGGTGAGGTTGTTTGGCGCGAAGCTGATGTTGAGGAGCAAGGGTGATGGCGCGGTCGCGTGTGCGGGTGTGTAGATGAGCAGATCCACTTTGCGGCCGGTGCGCTCAGCGTTGAACCAGAGGGTGACCTGGCGGCGGATGGCCTGGCCGTCGAAGGCCGGTGCGCCGGCCTCGGTCACGTCGAAGGTCAGCTGGGCCGGTGGCGGCGGGGTCCGGCCGAATTGGTTTTTCTCGAAGAGGCGCAGCACTTCGGGGCGGTGCTGGGTGGACCACGTCGGCGCATCGGCCACCGGTTGGCCATTGGCGAGGCGCAAAGGATCGGGCAATGTGTAGGGAGCGACGCGGGCTTCGGTGTAGTTGGCCGGGAGGTCGGCCACGACGCCGTCCGGAGTGTCGGCCACGCGGTTGACGACGCGGGTTTTGAGGGTGACGGGGCCCATCAGGCCGGCGGGGAAGGGCTCGGTGAGGGTGCCTTGCCCCATGCCGCCGGGCGACACGCCGGAGTTGCCGAGGACCTTCTGGTCGGCGGGCAGGGAGGCGTCGCCGATCAGGCGGTTCGACCATTCGTTGGTGACCTTGATTTCGATGGTGTTGCGACCGGGGCGGAGGGCACCGGTCACGTCGATCTCCATGGGGGCGGTCCAGACGGTGCCAAGCGATTGGCCATTGATCGTGACGGTGGCGAGATCGCCCACGCGGCCGAGGTCGAGGATGGTGGCCCGGTCGGCGGGAAACCAAGCGGCGGGGGCGTTGATGGTTTTGGTGTAGGTCGCGGTGCCGGAGAAATACTTCACGCCGTCGTCGGCGTTTTCGGTCCAGGACGCGAGCGTCGGCACCGTGAGATGGGAGGGGGCGCCGAGGTCGGGCGGGAACGTGATTTCCCAAGGGCCGTCGATCGAGCCGACCGTTTCGTCCGGCGTCGCGGGAGTGGAGCGAGAGGCGGCGGGGGCGGCGCGGCGGAAGACCACGAAAACGGAGGCGTGGGCGGCGAGGTCGAGCGGCACGACGGTGCGATCGCCGTCGGCGGTGAAATCCGCCAGTTCCATGCGGCCGGTGTCGGCGTGCCAGAGTTCGACGTCTTTGCCGCCGACGCGGAAACGGGCATCGAAGGCCTGGGCTTGGTCGGTGACATTGGCGACGTAGTAGATCTCGGCGTCGCCCACTCGGCGGTGAATCCAGGCGATTTCGCTGTCGAGTCCCCGGACGTATTCAAAATCTGGTTCCAACGGCAGGGCGGCAAGCGTGTCGGTCAACGTGCGACCCCAGACGACCTTGCCCTTGCCGTGATGGCGGATGGTGCGACTGGCGCCGTCGAGATCGCCCCAAACGTCGTCGGCGATGCGGCGAAGTTCCTGATCGGCTCGCGGTGCGTTTTGCAGGCTGGGTGAGCGCATCGGTTTCGGGCCGACGACAGTGGCGCCGGCGGCGACGAGTGCGCCGATCTTGCGCGCGAGTTCCGGGCGCATGCGGTCCGTTTCGGGCAATACGAGGACACGCCAAGTGGGGCCGTCGGGCACCGTGAGCCGACCGTCCCCGTCGACCGTCAGACGGTGCAGCAGAATATCCGCATTGATGAAGTCGTAGTCATAGCCCTCGGGCGGGGCGGGCTGGGTGCCGTCGCCCCAGATGGTCGGTGTCGACGGGGCGCCCTCGGCGAGCAGATAGGCGAGATCGGCGACGGGTCGACCGGCCTGCAGCACGTGGGACACCCGGGCGAAATAGGTCATCAGCGGCTTTGCCTGTTCGGCCCACGTGATGTTCCGGTGGAGGTGGGTGCCGACCATGGTATTGCCCGGTTTGGTGTCGAGTGGCTGGTGGGCCGAGGTGTGGAGCACCAGGCGGTTGATGCCCTGCGCAAACCAGTAGTCGGCGACGGCCTTCAGCGTGGCGGGCGATTCGTAGCCGCCGCCGGTGAACGACTCCGCGGCGACGATGGGTTTGCCGTAGGCATGGGCGGCGGAGGCGGCGCCGCGCACGTCCTGCAGATACATCAGACGCGGGTGCAGGTCGCGCACCCAGAACTCGCCCATCGGGATGTCGACCTTGCTCTTGTTGAGCAACGTATCCTCCGGGATCTCCAGCGAAACCCCGGCGGCCTCGCTGTAAACCTTGAGACCATCCTGGTGTAACAGATCAGTCAATACGCCGTAATGGTTCTCTGCCCAGAGGTCGGCCAAGGTGCGGCGGTAGTCCCAGAGGAAACGGTCGCTGCGCTCGGCGCTGCCGACGACACGGCCGGCGAGGGCGGGCAGCCACGGCGTGGGGTCGTAGCCGCGGCGGGTCTTGAACTGGGCGAGCAGATCGTCGGTCCAGTTTTGGTAACCGGCCTCCCAGCTGTCGATGAGCACGTGGCTGAGCGCCTTGCCGTAGAGCGGACCGAGCGCTTCACGCAACGGATCGAAGTAGCCGTGGTAGTAGGCCTTCACGTGCTCGGCGCTGAGTTTATCGACTTCCAAGCCGGAACCGGTGGGCACGGCGGGGCGATTCTTCGCGCCGGTGAGCGAGCTGCCCAGCCGCAGGATGGTCCACTGGCCGGGGGGCACGTCCCAGTTGAGCGTGCCGTCGGGGGCGAGAAGGGCGGTGAGGTCGAGCACGTTGGCCGCGTCGATGGTGGCCGCGGCGGGCGCGGCGGGCGTGGGGACGGTCTCGTATTGAAAGAGAAAACTGAAGACCGCCTTTTCCTCGGCGCGCTCGATGCGGGCGCCCGGATGGAACACGGCTTCGGTGAGCACGTAGTTGTCGGCTGGCGACGGTGCGGTCTCGCTCATCGTTTCGGCGGGGCGGATGGGCGCCCCGGTCAATTCCAGCCGGAAGAAGCGGGCGGTAACGGCTTCGAAGGCGAAGGTGCGCACGCTGCCTTGGCGGTAAAGTTGGGCGCCCGGCAGCGCGACGAGCGGCTCGAAGGTCTCGCCGTCCCGGCTGGTCAACACGCGGCCCACCGGGATGCCGCCGCGGCCGGCGATCGTGAGCGCCCGCGCGGTGAGCGGTTCAGCGAAGGTATATTGCAACACCGCGGGCGCACCGTCGGCGGGGGCGGAGATCGTGACGGCGGAGTTCAGGTCGTCGTCGAGTAGGGCGGCGCCGTCGATCGCGGTGCCATTGGCGGTGACAGCGAGCGGATGACGCGCCGCCGCGGCCTTGGTCTCGGCCGGCGGCGTGCGGTAGGCGATCACGGCGGCGTCGGCGTAAAACGTGGGATCGGCGGGTGCGCCGGGTCGCGGCGTGCCGACCAGCCAGTTGCGGATCGGGCCGTTGGTGGATGGCGGGGCGGGAAGTTTATCGGCAAAGGTGCGCGGGCCTTCGACGGTGGTTTCACTCCAGACGAGCTTCTTCATCGCCTGCGCGGGCGTGACCCAAGGGCCGCCGGTGATGCTCCAACCGGGCGAACTGAAAATCGTCATTTCCAGGCCGAGGCGTTCGGCTTCGGTCGCGGCGTGACGCACGGCGGCATACCACGCGGAGTGGCCGAAAGGCGTCTTGGTTTCCACGGACTGGCCGCGGCCGAAGGCGACGTCGGCGAGTTGGAAGCCGCCGATCCCGGAGCGCTGCATCCACTCGAGGTCCTTGGTGATGCCGTCGAGCGAGACGTTGCCGCCGGTCCAGTGCCACCACGCGCGCGGCTTGGCGGCATCGGGCGGATGCGGGAAGGCGCGCTCAAGTTGAGCGAGCGGATCAGATTGGGCGGAAAGCGGCGCGATCCCGCCCGCGAGGGCGAGGAACCACGCCAGCGAACGAATCAGCGAGCGACGGGTGGAAGGGGGCATGGGGTGAACCTCAGGAGCCCACGCCCGTCCGACAGGGGCGAGTCCGGCTTGGGCCGGACAGTCACAAATCAACGAAAACCCATGATGACGCGTCGGGGCGCTCGTCGCGTCGAGTTGCGCGTTCAGCCCGAAACGGTCAGGTGGGTGTCGCCGGCTTTGTCGCGGGTGAGGTGCCAGGTGGTCTCGGTGATTTTGGCGAGGAAAGGCTCGTCGTGACTTACCAAGAGCATGGCGCAGGGACAGTCGGCCAGGGCCTCTTCCAAGCAGAGGATGCCGGGGAGATCCATGTGGTTGGTCGGCTCGTCCATCACGATCAGATGCGGGCCGCGCACGATGCCGAGGGCGAGGAGGAGCTTGCGCACTTCACCCGGGCTGGGGAGGGCGCTTTCCAACAGACGCGCCGGTCGCGAGCCGAGACGGCTGATGGTCGTCATCACGCGCCCGCGTTCGTTGTTGGGTAGGCGTTTGACCTCGTCGAGCAGCGTGCGCGAATCTTCGGCGGAGATCTCCTGCGGCACCGTGACGCGTTTCTCGTTCGGCACTTGCAGGTGCGCGAGGAGGTGGTGGATGAGGGTGCTTTTGCCGAGGCCGTTGGCCCCGGTCAACGCGATGCGGCTCGTGCCGCCGATTTCGAGGTCGGGGAACTGCAGACGACGCGCTTCGCCGAGCGGGAGCGAACCGGCCGGCAGGCGCAGCAGGAAGTCGCGCGGCATGAACGTCGCACCGTCGACCCAGATGCCGGTTTCGTAGCGCTTCCTGACCTCGATGCCGGCGCGTTCGCTGGCGACCTTGCCGGCGCGTTGGTTCATCTGGGCGACCATTTTGCCCGCGTAGGCGTCTTTGCCGCTCACCTTGGCCAGATTGCGCATGGCGCGGCCGTCGTGGTCGTGAATGGGAATCTTCTTTTGCTTGGAGCCGCGTTGCGAGGCGGTCTTTTGGTCGGCCACGACGCGGCGGCGCTGGGCCTCGGCTTTGAGGCGGGTTTCGGTGCGGCGGAGGGCCTCGTTGGCGCTGCGGGCGGACGCTTCCTCGTTGTCCTGCTGGGCCAGGGCGGCCGTGACGCCGCCGGGGCGCAGGACGGCGGACGGTGGGTCGATGAGCAGGCACTGGCGGCACAGGTCGTCGAGGAGCGTGCGGTCGTGACTGACGAGGAGGCCGATGCCGCCGAACTCGCGCAGCGCCTGCACGAGCAAGTGGCGGGCGTCGGCGTCGATGTGGTTGGTGGGCTCGTCGAGGGCGAGCACGCTCGGTTCACGCCAAAGAGCGACGGCGATTTGGGCGCGTTTGCGTTCGCCGTGGCTGAGGGTCGACCAGCGCTCCGGCCAGTCCTCGCTCACGCGCAGGCGGGCTTTCAACACGGTGGCATCGGGCGCCCAGATAAAATCTTCGAACTGCTCCGGCGGATCGTCGGTGCGCTGGGCGACGTAGAGGGCGAGGTCGCGGCGGGTGATCGTGCCGGATTGGGCTTCGAGTTCGCCGGAGACGACTTTGAGCAGCGTGGTTTTACCGGCGCCGTTGGGGCCGACGATACCGGTCCAGCCGAAAGGGAACTGCACGGTGAGATCCGTAAACAGCGATGTGGTCATGCCCGCATATGCGAACTCGACGGACTGGAGGGCTAGCAGGGCGGACGCCATGGCCGGAAGCGTGGAGGCGGGCTCAAGGCCCGCAATGCCGCAATTGGGGGGCGGTGCGCGGGCGGTTTATTCGGGTTGGCGCAGGGCGGCGCGAATCTTGGCGGCGTTGGCGGCGAGGTCCCCCGGGGCGGCGCGGGGGAGCGGGCCCTCGATGGTGGTCTCGCCGGTGAAGCGTGGCACGACGTGCAAGTGCAGGTGGAAGACCGACTGGTCGGCGGCGAGGCCGGCGTTGGAAATGAAGTTGAACCCCTCCGCGGAGAGGTCGGTGTGCTGGAGGGCGAGGGCGAGGCGTTGGGCGACGGTGGCCACATGCGCCCAGGTCTCGGGCGGGGTGTCGAGCACGTTGACCGAGTGGGAGAGGGGCACGACCAACAGGTGGCCGGGGTTGCGCGGAGCGTGATCCATGAACGCGATGACGGCGTCGTCCCGATAAACGATCTCGGCCGGCAGTTTGCCGGCGGCGATGGCGCAGAAGACGCAATTGTCGGGTCCGGATTGCGCGGCGGCGTGGAGAACGCTGAGGACGAGACCGAGGACGAGGAGGCAGGTTTTCATGGCAAAGGAGGGACGGTGCACGTTGGCGGGGTGGCGCTCAATCCGGGCCGTGGATCGTGATACCGCTTGATGACGCGGGGCGGGCGTGTTGGCGAGCCGGCATGGTGGCGGCGCGGAACGAAAATATAGTTGGGTTCGGCGGCAACTTTCGGCGGGCGGGCATCGTCATGACAGGTTCTCGCGTCTTCCTTTTTCCACCTGCATGTATCACCGGCTGCCGTCTCGTTACGGTTGGTATCGCGTCTCTCGTTCGTCGTCTGTCGGCGGCGCGCCGCCGTCGACGCAAGGATGCCGGCGGGCGCTGCGGTGGTGGCTTTTCGGGATCGTGACCGCGGGGTCGAGCCCGGCGGGTGTGATCGACGTGCCGCGTGAGACGGGCGGGTCCTCGGTCACTGCGATGGGCACCGTGATCGACCACGCCATCGTGATCGAGGCCCCGGAGGCGGCCGTGCAGGCTTACCTCGACGCGTTCACCGACCGTGAGTGGGAGGTGCGGGTGTCGTCGCGGGGAGATTTTCTCGCGCAACTCTTTGCGCTCGAACTCTCGTCGGCGACGCGTGACGCGCTCGCGGCGCCGGCGCTTTGGCGGACCGCAGCCACCGCCGAACCTGAGCGTTTCCTGCTGCATCCGCCGGTCGCTCTGCTCGCGCGCCTGACGGCGGACGAACGCCGCGAGCTTTACCGTTTGTTGGCGGGGTGGCCGGGCAACAAGCCCGAACGCTGGCCATTGGTGTTTCGTGACGCGGCCGCGTTGCGGGCGCTCAGTGGGCGGGAGGGCATTCCGGTGGCCTTGATGGATCGCGCGGCGGCGCTCAGCTATCCCTTTGCGGGCGGGCTCGCCTTCAGCGATTTTTCCGTCGTGGCCGTCGAGTTTCCGGATCCGGAGGTCTTGTTTCGTTTCCTGCAACTCGCCTCGCGGGTGGAATCCGTGATCCCGCGCTTGCGCTTGAGCACGGCGAAATCGGTGTCGGAGACGCTGGCGTATTGGACGATTAACTACAGGAATCCGTTCGCCCTGCCGTTGCTGGAAGCCTTGGCGGAATCGGAAACGGTGGGCGGCACCGAGTTGGAATCGTTTTTGCCGGGAAGCATCCGCCATCGGCTCTTCGACCTGAGCCCGGAGGGGGTTTCCCACGATCTCTCTCTTAACAGTTTCATGATCGCGGCCAGTCTGGCGGCGCCGCTTGGAGAGCCCGCTGATCCGGCGGTGTTTTTTGCGTGGTTCGAGCGGCAATTTCAGCCGGTCTCTCCGCCGTTTCGTTTTGGCGATGTGCTCGTGCTGCAATCGGAGGATGGCGAGACGCCGGTGTCCTATGCGTGTGCTTTCATCTACGAGGATCTGGTTTTTGCGAAGGATCCGAGCGGCCTGGGGCTTTGGCGCTTCATGCGCCTTGCGGAACTGCGCCAACGCAATCCGCACTTCGCACGCGCCGACTTCGTCGCTTGGCGCCGCGTGCCTTCGCCATGACAGGCCCCGGTCAATCGTGGAAGGAGGCGGTCGGGGGGCGGCTTGGTGGGTCGGGCCTGCGGCTGGTGCTGGGACTGATGACGGTCGGTGCCCACCTGCGCGCGGAGCTCCCGGCCAGCCCGCAGCCGCCAGCGGCGGTGACGTGGGACGGTTTTATCGGCCCGTGGGGCCGGCTGCGGTATTCGCGGGTGAGACTGCGGACACCGGCTCCCACGTTGGCCGCGCTGGCGTTTCCGGAGGCACGGTCGTGGTTTTTCGCTGGTCGGGATCGTGCGAGCGTCGATCAGTTTCTTGCCGCCGGACCGCTTCCTCGCGAGGTGGTTGATCGTTTGCGTGACCCGGCCCTGCGCGGCTCGAGTGAGGGAGGGGAGGGGGTCGAGTTGCGTATCCCAGACGCATTGCGGGCGGATCTTTCGGCGGAGGCGCGGGCGTATCTTTATCGGGAGCTGGCGCGCGGGCCGCGAAACCCCGCGCAGGCGTTTCCGTTCCGGGTGCCGCCGGACGATGTGTTGGATCGGGCGGCGTTGAATCCCGAGCTGCGCGCGGCGATCTCGCGATGGGCTTATCCTTCGGGCCAACGCTGGTTGATCTCGGATACGGATCTGCTTCTGCCGCTCGTGCGGGATGCGGCTGAACTACTGCAATTAAAGCGGGCGCTGTGCACGTTCGATACGCTGTCGATTGAGCTGCTGCGCCCGGTGCCCGCCGACGCGGCGGCGATGGTGGCGTATTGGTCGCCGGCGGGCAGTCCGCGCGCGGCCGACGTGTTGCAGTGGTTTGAACTGACTCCGGATCTGGCGTCGATCGACCTCGCGCATCTGTTGCCGCCCTGGCCGGAAGCGTTGCTCAATCGTTTTGCGGACGGGGTGACGATTCCGGGCAATGCGAATTGTTTTTGGGCGTCGATCAACTTCTTCCGCGGTCAAACGAACGACGCCGTTTTGCCGGTGGATGATCGTTCCGACGTCAGTTTGGCGGCCACATTGACAGAGCTCGACGAGAACTACCTTCCGGTCAACCCGCCCTATCGTTTTGGCGACGTCATCTGCCTGACGACCGTCCGGCCTGATGGAGAGGAGACCCTGGTGCACATGGTGGTGTTGGTGGCGGAAGGGGTGGTGTTGACCAAGAACGGGGCCGGTGGAATGAGCCCGTTCATGCTGGCGCCGCTGACGGAAGTCATCGACCACTACAGCTGGCCGGAGGTGGTGAACCTGCACGCCTTCCGCCCGCGGCGCGGGTCGCCGGCGCTGCCGACGTGGCGCTGAGTCGACCTTTGCGTTCGCCGGGGCGCACGGCGAACCGGTGCCTAGTGTCTAACCTGGGTTTTCCGGCGGGGCGGGGCGGGCGGGCCTGTGGTCGCAGTGGCCGCTGTTGCGCAGGGTTTCGCAGTCGGCCTCGATGCGAAGGTCGAGCTTGCGGGCTCGGAAACCGGCTTGTTTGACGAGCAGGCCTTCGCGCATCGGCAGGCAGGAGTTGGCGAGCGGATGCAGTGCACCGCAGTCCCGGCAAACGACCGTTGCGGCACTGGTGACCGCAATGCCGTGGGCGGCGGCGGTGACGGCGGTGTAGCAATGTTCGTTACCGTGGCCGCGGCTCTCGTGGAGCAGGCCGAACTCGACCAGATCGCCGAGCGTGCGGTAGACGGAGGCGAGGGAAACGCCGCGTTCCACCGCACGGACCTGCGGCAAGAGACCTTCGGCGGTAAAGGGCAGGGTTTGCGCGCCGATGACTTCGCAGACGGCACGGCGCACCACCGTCAGCGGACCACCGCGTTGTTGCCAAGCGGCGCCGGCCTTTTCCGTCAGCGAGCGGGGACCGCCGTCGGGCGTGGTCGGCGCATCAGCCATGACGAGGGTCAGGCGGCCGTGGCGACCTCCGCCCGGTAGCGGAAGCCGAGGCGGATGCACGACGTGGTGTAGGCTCGATTTTCGAGCATTTCCTGCATCACGCGATCACAGCAGGAGGGTAGGTCCTCGTCTTCAAAGTTGGCGGGCAAGGTCTCCAGCAGGTCGCCCTCGTCGTTCCACGCCGCCACCTCGATGCGACTTTGCAACCACTGGCGCAGGGGGCAGAGCTCGGCGAGGCGGGCTTCGGCCCGGGCGGCCGAGGCGACCCGAAAGAAGCAGGAGACGCAGCGACCGGCCTCTTCACCCCGCAGGGCACAGTCCCGGAAATCGAGGATCGCGTCCGCCGCGTTGCGCAGCGGCGAAACGAGGGGCGCCAGCAAAGGGTCGATTTCTTGAGAGACGAAGGCCATTTCTTGCACCTGAGATTCAATCTCATCGCGAGGGAGGCAAGTAAAATGACGAAAAAAAACCGCCCTCGGCGGAGGACGGTGAAGAGATGGGCGGTGCGGTCGGAACCGGTGGGTTCAGCGAATGCTGAAATCGCCGCACCAGTCGTTTGGCTTGGTGCTCGGGAAGCGCGACTCAAACTGGGTTTTGGCGTCAACTTGGAAGACGACCGTTTGCGGGGCGTGACGGCGGCATTCGCCGATCTCGGCCGAGGTTTGTTGGTAGTGGCGGCAGTCGGTGCAGGCCTTGGTAGCGGTGGCGGTGGTGGTGGCGACAGTGCTCATGGGAATGATTTTCTGAGGGTGATGAAATGCGCGGTGAGTGATCGCACAGGCGAAACCTGTTGAACTCTGAATCTAGCGCCTTTGGACGGGCGTGCAAGGATGCCGGAGGGCCGGACCGTGTTTGCTCTTGAAATTCAGTCGCAGCAACGAGCCGTGAAGGGAGACGCATTGCCACGGTCGGGGACGGGTGTTGCGGTTCATCGCGATGACAATTCGAGAGCCTGAGGTGGTCGATCTTTCCACGCCCCGAGGGGCCATGCGCACCCGCGTGTATCGGCCGACCGGAGACGGTCGGCATCCGGGGGTCGTGCTGTATTCCGAGATCTTCCAAATCACCGCCCCGATCGCACGGACGGCGGCGTTTTTGGCCGGCCATGGGTTTGTCGTCGCGGTGCCGGAAGTTTATCACGAGTTTCTGCCGGCCGGCACGGTGCTCGCCTACGATCAGGCGGGGGCCGATCAGGGCAACGCGCTCAAATACGCCAAGGAACTCGGGTCCTATGATGACGATGCGCGGGCGCTGACGGCGTATCTGAAAACTCACGACGCGGGCAACGGGCGCGTGGGGGCGATGGGCATCTGTCTCGGCGGGCACCTCGCGTTTCGCACGGCGATGTTGCCCGGCGTGGCGGCAACGGTGTGTTTCTATGCGACCGATGTGCACCAAGGCAGTCTCGGTCTGGGCAGGGCGGACGATTCATTGGCGCGCGTCCCGGAGATCGGCGGCGAGCTCATGATGATCTGGGGACGGCAGGATCCGCATGTGCCAGGCGAGGGGCGGGCGAAGATCTATGCGGCGCTCTCGGCGGCTGACACGCGGTTCACTTGGCACGAGTTCAATGGTGCGCACGCCTTCCTGCGTGATGAAGGACTGCGCTACGACGCCGAGTTGGCGCACCAGACGCTGGGGATGGCGGTGGCGCTGTTCCGAAGGGCGCTGAGCGCCTAGCTTAGTTGACCGTGGCGATGAGCATGCCGTCGTAGCCTTTGCCGGCGAGGGTTTGGATGGCGGTGGCGGTCACCCGCGTATCGCGCCCCACGGCTTCATAGAGTCGGCG
>CAXBDS010000135.1:0-14271 GCA_963974355.1 uncultured Opitutaceae bacterium | reverse complement strand
TTCCCAACTCGCCGCAGTGGACGGCCAGCGCGGGCCTCTCCTACCAACCCCGTCTCGGCTGGTTTGGCCAAGCCAGCGTAAACTATGTGAGCGAGGCCTTTTCCCGCCCGGAAAACGATCCCGACTACGTCCTCCCTTCCCATACGGTGGTGAACGCCAAGCTCGGTTACCGGTTCGGAAGCTGGTCGGTCTTCGCCTACGCCACCAACCTGCTTGACGAGGACTACCTCGAAAGCTTGTGGCAGCAATCGACCAACGTTTACGGCGCCGAAATTTCGATGCCCCGGGTGCTCGGCGCCGGCGTTGAGGCCACCTTCTAGCCCCCCCGTCCCCTGCCGCCATGCCAGTCTCTCCTCCCGCCCCCCGCCGACCGCGTTCCTGGCTCGCTGCGTTTTACCCCGCCGTCTGGCGCTGGCACTTTTGGGCCGGCCTGGTCGTTGCGCCCTTCCTCATCGTCGTCTCGCTGACTGGCGCGCTCTACGTCTTCCAAGAAGAACTCGCCGTGTGGTCCAACCGCAAGGCGATGACGGTCGCCGTGCCGACGGATGCCACCCCGCGGCCTTACGCCGAACGGCTGGCCGCGGCCCGCGCAATCCTCCCCGCGGAGTGGGAATTCAGTGCCTTCAACCAGCACGCCGATCCCGGCCGGGCGGATCGAGCACGAACATCACTTTGTATTCGTAAACCCCTACACCGCTGAAATCACAGGACAGCACGGCAGGGAGGGCAGTTTCTTTGGCACCGTGCTCGAGCTCCATCGCACGCTCCTCGCCGGCGACCTCGGACGCTATGCGGTCGAGCTCGCCACGTGTTGGGGAATCGTTTCTCTCCTCACCGGACTGCTGCTCTGGTGGCCCCGGGGAAAGGAAAAGCTGTGGGGCGTGTGGCTGCCTCGACTGCGCCGTGGCGGCAAGATCGCGCTCCGCGACCTGCACACCATTCCGGGTCTCTATCTTTTTGCCGTCGCGCTCGCCATCATGGGCACGGGGTTGCTCTACACCCAGGTCTGGGGCAACGCCGCGTTCGCGGGACTTTACTTCGGCGGACAACTTCCCGCCGCCTATGTCAGCCCGCCCCCGTCCACGGCGCTTGCCGAGGGCACCGCCCCCGCGTCCATCGACGCCGTCGTCGCGGAGGCTCGCCGGCACTATCCTTTTCCGGAGTTCTCCCTCGCCCCGCCGCACGGGGTAAACGGCTGCTGGACCCTTTTCGGTCCGACCGATACCGGCGACCTCGAGGACGGCGCGGTCTACATCGACGCCAGCACTGCGGAAACGCTCGATGTCATCGACTACGCCACCCTCTCGCCTGGCGCGACCGCGGCGCTGATGTTTTACTCCATTCACACCGGCTCTGTTTTCGGCCTGCCCACCAAGATCCTCGCCGTCCTCGCCTGCCTCGTGATCGTCGCGATGAGTGTGACCGGCGTATGGATGTGGTGGAGACGCCGTCCGGCGGGTCGGTTCGGCGCTCCCCGGAAAACAAAATCGGAGATCGTGCCGCCCGCGGCGGTCATCGCCATCATCGTGCTCGCCGTCTTTTTCCCCCTCGTCGGTTTGAGCCTCGTGCTGTGCTGGCTGGGGGGCCTCGTAAGCCATCTATGGCGTCCAGTGCCACCCGTTTCACCATGACACCAACCTCCCTCATCCGTTGTGAAATCAACGCCGCGGCGACCGGCGAAGGGACCGCCCTCGCCGGCATCGCCCGGACCTGCGCCCGCGATCTGGCTCAGCCGATTAACATCAAGATCATCCCGCACCTCGACGCTCCGCCGGAATCGCTGATCACCCTCTGCCTCCCGGCCGAACTCGCCGCCAGCCAGCATCCCGTGTGGTGTCTCGCTTGCCGCCTGGCCTGCTTCTGCCCCGATGCTCGCGTCAGCGTGCTCGTGCTCGGCACCGACGCCTTCAAGGCCGCCTCCGCCCCGCTGGCAGACGACTTTCCCGCCCGCCAAACCGCGTGATTTCGCCCTCTCCCGCCATGCACCGGTCCTACGCCCAAAGTCTCCGTTGGATGCTCTGCGTCCTCCTCAGCCTCGCCCTCCTCGGTGCGTTCCTCTGGGCGCTGCATCTCGGTCTCACGCTGCACACGTAAGCCTCCCCGTCATCAATCTGTTCCGTCCCGTCTGCCTCCGCCCGTCTCATGTCATTTCGATCGTCCGCGTTTTCCTTTCCTCCGGCTCCGGTGTCGCGCCTCAGCCGCTGTTTCTCCACCACCGCCGACGGTCGTATTCCCCTCACGACCGATTGGGCGCGGTTACTCGGCGCCCTCGAAACCTTACCGCGACTCGCCTGGCAAACTCGGCACCACTACGCGCGCTTGATCGCGATGGACCGCCTGCCGCCGGCGTCTCCCCAGCACCCGCTCGGTCCCCGCGTCAACGCGACCGGTCACGTCGAGTTCGACCTCGCCCGCTGGCATGTCGCGTGGGCACGTGTCGCGCTGTGCCCCTGTTGCCAATCCGCCGGCCGCATCGAACTGCGCAACGTCCACGGGGCGGAATTCATGCACCTCTGCGCACATCCGGCGATGGAGCCGGCCACGTGGGCGGAAACCTTGGCGGCGCTCACGGAGGGCCGGCCCGACGATCTCACCGCCATCGCATTCGACGGCGCCCCCCGCTACACACTGCCAACGGTTCCCTCGCGGGCAACGTCGCTCGGGGACGAGGTCGAAAAACTCACCGACCTGCTGCATGCGTTGAGCGCGCACGATCGCACCGTCTGCACCGTGTTGCGCACCGCCGAAGTCGGACACCGCCGACGGTTTCATCCGACGCAGGTCACCCAGCGCGGATCCCTCCTGCAGATCTGGAGCCGCCACACCACCCTGCAACTCGCCCTGCACGCCGCGGCGGAACTCGTGCTCGAACCACACACCGACGGCGCTTGGCTGCATGCCGTCGGCGCCGACGAAACCGTGCTCATGAGTTTCGGTCCCGGCGCCTCCACCGGGACGGATCGCCATGGCTGGGACGATGCCCTCCAGCGCGTTTTCCTGGGCTAAATTCACGGTCCGGGTGAATTAACGCCGAAGCATTCCCTCTGCCGGGGGCGATTTCTAAAAATGGTTTTTGCCCGTTCCGGACGACTTGTCCACGTTTCCGGGCCATGTTCGACATCTCCGGCACCATTAAGAAAATTTTCGACGAGCAAACCTTTGGCAGCGGGTTCACCAAGCGCGAATTCGTCATCACGACGACCGCGGAACGCTACCCGCAGGATCTCAAGTTCGAGTGCGTCAAAGACAAGATCGCCCAACTCTCCGCCTTCCAAGTCGGCGACTCGGTCAAGGTTTCCTTCGACCTGCGCGGACGGGAGTGGAAAGAAAGCTACTTCGTCAACCTCAGCGCCTGGAAAATCGAAGCGCTCGGCAGCGGTGGCTCCGGTGCGCCCGACGACGAACCCCTGCCCCAGGAACCGGGTCAGACCATCGACACGCCGGACGACGACATCCCGTTCTAGAGTCTGGACCGGCCCTGCGCGCGTCAGGCGAGACACGCGTCCAAGTCCCGCCGCACGGCCGCCTCGTCGAGGTTGACGCCGATAAAAACGATCTCCTGCCGGCGATCGCCGTGCGGCTCCTGCCAGAGCGACAAAATCGTCGCCGGCCGCGCCTCCGCCGCCACCCGGCCAGCCGCAATCATCGCGGCCCACCAGTAGTTTAAAAACTCGTGGGTGACGCCCCCACCGGCGACCGAAACGAAGCCCATTTCATCGGGTTGTTCCGCTTCCCAAAAGAAGCCCTTGGCGCGCAATAGTCCCGGCCAGCCGCGCACCAGCAAAGCCCGCCAGGCCTCGCGCCGGAGCGGCCGCCGCGCCTGCCACACAAAACTGCGGATGCCGTAACGGCCTTCCTGCGTCACCACGCGCGTGGCGACCGGCCGAGCCGCCGGTTTGGCCGCAGGGCGGTCCGCCGCGCCGGCCGCCGGTGCCACCGCGTTGAGCGCCGAAATCCACGACGCACCGGCGAGGGTTGGCCCGGCCTCGAAACGACGCCGCCCCAACAAAAACTCGCTGGAGAGCTGGCCCCGCTCCGTGACCACGACGGCGGCGCGCGCGTTGAGCGCCGCCAACGCGGTCCGCGCCTGCGCCACCTCCGCGTCGGTCGCAACGTCCGCCTTGTTCAGCACGATCAGGTCGGCACATTCGATTTGCTCGACCAACAGCTCAAACACTGGCCGGGTGCTGCCGGTCGCCGGCGCCTCGTTTTCCCGCGCGATCATTCGCCGCACGAAGTCCGGACCGTCCACCACGGTGACGAGCGCCGAGAGCACGGCGAAATCCGTCAGCGATCGCCCGAAAGGATTGCGCCCGGTAAACAGCGCCGCCACCGCTCGCGGTTCAGCGACGCCACTGGTTTCGACAATGATGTGCTCGTAGGCGCCTTCCGCCGCGAGCCGCGCGATCGCCTCGCCCAAATCGTCGCGCCCCGAACAGCACACGCAGCCGTTGCCCAGCTCGACAACCTCACCGCCGTCGTCGCCGACCGAGCGCCGCACGACCGCCGCGTCGACATTGAGAGCCGCCAGATCGTTGACCACGACCGCCCAGCGCCGGCCCTCGGCTTGGGCGAGCAGATGTTGCAACAAGGTGGTTTTACCGACGCCGAGAAAACCGCTCAGCACGGTCACGGCAGGCAGCACGGGGTCGGAGTCATCGGGCAACATCGTCGGCAGCATACGACGTCCCGCCCGGCCCTCGCCAAGCGTGCATTTCGTTCTCCGGCCGATTCCACTCTGGAACCTTTCGGCCCGGGCGCCTACGAACGGAGGTATGGGTGCCCTTCGTATGCTTCTCTTGGTCGGACTTATGGGACAAGGCCTCGCGGCCCTGCCGGTGGTCGAAGGACCATGGGTGGGCGGCGTCACCAGCAACTCGGCCGTCGTCGTGGCCAAGCTCAACACCGCCCGATTCTCGAATCTGGAGGTCAGCACCGATCAGGATTTTTCCCGCAACGAATCCTTTTCCGAGCTGCGGGAACTGCCCGACTCACCGGAAGAGATGTCCCGCTACCGCCTGTCCCGACTCCGCCCCGACACCCGCTACTACTACCGCATCCGCACCGGCCGGGAACGCGATACCCGCCGCACCGGATCCTTCCGCACGCTCCCGGCCGAGAACACTCCGGCATCGTTCCGCTTTGCCTTTGGATCGGCGGCCGTCACCGGTTCCGAGGGCGGCTCGTTTCTGGAAATCAAATACCACGACCCCGCGTTTTTTCTGCACACCGGCGACCTGCATTCCGAAACGATCGCCCGCAATGAACCCGACGCGTTTCGCGCGGCCTACGAAAACGTGTTGAATTCGAGCACGCAGGCCGAGCTCTACCGCAACCTGCCTTTTGTCTACACGTGGGACGGCCATGACTACGGCCCGGAAGGCTCGGATCGCCTGTCCCCCGGCCGCCCGGCGGCCCAACAAATCTACCGCGAATACGTGCCCCACTACCCGCTCCCCGCGGACGAGGAACTCGCCGCCGCCCCGCTCGCAGATCGTCCCATCAGTCAAGCGTTCACCGTGGGACGCGTGCGTTTCATCCTGCTCGATACGCGTTCGCAACGCGACCCTGCCGATCAACTCGACAACGCCGAAAAAACGATGCTCGGCGCCTGGCAACGGGGTTGGCTGAAACGCCAGCTGCTCGCCGCCAAAGAGACCTCGCCACTCATCTTTATCGTCAGTTCCGTGAGCTGGATTTCCGACGATACCGAAACCGGCGACAACTGGGGCCGCTACACAACCGAGCGACGCGCCCTCTCCGACTGGATGGTCGCCAACGAAATCACAGGCGTCTGTTTCCTCGGGGGCGACGGCCACATGCTCGCGGCCGATGACGGCTCCCACGATACCTACGCATCCGACGGCGGTCCCGGTTTTCCCGCCCTCCAAGCCGCCCCGCTCGACCAAACCGGCTCCATCAAAGGCGGCCCATGGTCCGTCGCCGCGCAGGTCCCGACCAACGGCGAAGGGCACTTCGGTCTCGTCAGCGTCGACGACCGGCTCAGCGAGCTCCATGTCACGTTCCAAGGCTTGAACCAAAGCGGCAACGAGAAGATGCGGCTCGAATTCACGGTGCCCGCCCGATGAACGCCCGCTGCCTTTTACTCGGCCTCGTCCTGTTCGCGGCCGGATTCGGATCGGCCGCGCCGGAGAGTCGGGCCGCTGGGGTTACGGTCGCCGCGGCCGCCAATCTCACGTTTGCCCTTGATCCGTTGCGCGAGGCGTTCCACCGCGAACACCCCGAGATCGAGGTCACGCTCAGCCTCGGCGCCACCGGCAACTTGGTCGCCCAGATTCGGCGCGGCGCCCCGTTCGATGTGCTGCTCGCGGCCGATCTCGATTATCCGCGGGCGTTGATCGCCAGCGGTCATGCCGCAGCGGATACACTGCAGGCGTTTGCCCGCGGCCGCCTCGTCTGGTGGTCGCTGCAGGCGCCGCCACCCGGCGCCGATCTCGCCACCGCGCTCGACGATCCGACGCTGCGTCGCATCGCGATCGCCCAGCCCGCGCACGCCCCCTACGGCGTCGCCGCGCGAGAGGTCCTGCAACACCTCGGCCGTTGGGACGACCTGCAGCCGAAAGTGGTCATGGGGGAAAACATCTCACAAACCGCCCAGTTCGTTGAAACCGGCAATGTCGACGGCGGCTTCGTGGCGCTGTCGCTCGTGCTCGCCCCGCGCCTGAAAGACCGCGGCGGCTGGATCGCGATTCCGCCCGAGTTTTACACCCCTCTCGACCAAGGCGCCGTGATCACGCGACGCGGGGCCGACAACCCGGCCGCGCACCTCTTCCTCACGTGGTTGCAAGGGCCCGCCGCGCAAGCCGTGTTGCAGCAATTCGGCTACGCGCCGCCGACGGCTGCACCCGCCGCGCCGTAGACCCCTTGTCCATGTTTCTCCCTGCGCCCCTCTGGCAATCGCTGTGGCTCACGTTGCAGCTCGCCACACTGACGACGCTGCTCCTCGGCGTGGTCGGTCTCCCGCTCGCGCACTGGTTGAACCAATCCCGTTCCCGCGTGGCGCTCGTCATCGAAACGTTGGTCACCTTGCCCATCGTCCTGCCGCCCACCGTCATCGGGTTTTATCTGCTCGTCCTATATTCGCCGCAACATGCCCCCGGCAGTTGGTGGCGGGCGATAGTCGGTGAACCGCTTTCCTTCACCTTCACCGGTCTCGTCATCGCGTCGGTCATTTACTCGCTCCCGTTCGCCGTGCAGCCGTTTCAAGCGGCGCTGCGCAGTGTGCCGCCGGAATTGCTGGATGCCGGGCGCGCACTCGGCGCCGGCCCGACCCGCACTTTTTGGCGAGTGCACCTGCCGCTCGCCAAACGCGGCGTGGCCGCCGGGCTCACCCTCGGGTTCGCCCATACGTTGGGCGAGTTTGGCGTGGTGCTGATGATCGGAGGTTCGCTCCCGGGACGCACCAAAGTCGCCAGCATCGCCCTCTACGACGAGGTGCAAAAGCTGAACTACGACACCGCCCACGCCTTCGCCGCCGTGCTGCTCCTCGTGTCGTTCGCGTTGCTCTTCATCGTGACGCTACTGCAGCGCCGCGCCCTGCGCGGATAACCCGGCCGCGTCCGAGCCGCGAATCCGACCGAAGACGACAGAAGGCGCGACTCCGACGCCACGGCACGTCCCTGCCGTCGAGTGGGACTACGGTTGCGCTGTTTCGGCTTCTCAGCTCCCGACCGTGGGGCCCGAGCAATCGTAATTAGCCTTGCCTAATTAAAATTGCCTAAGCTAAACAAAAATTAGGTCGGGCTAATTTTATTCACCCAAGCCAATATCATGCTTCTCAACATTCCCCCCCCGGGTCGGCGCAGCTGTGTTTTTCAGCTCGCTCGGCTTGGCCCTGCCGGCCTGGGCCACCGAAGCCGTTCCGACCGATGAGCCCCTCACCCTCGGCCGCTACGTGACCACCGGCACCCGCACGTTGCAGCGGATCAACGAATCTCCTGTGCGCACGGAGCTGCTCAACGCCGACGAATTCGCCCATGCCGGCGCCCGCAGTTTTGCGGATGCCATCGAGCTCCTCCCCGGCATCCGCGTGGAGAACAATTGCCAAAACTGCGGCACGTCCGCCGTGCTGTTACTCGGCCTTGAGGGCAAATACACCACCATGCTCTTCGACGGCGTGCCCCTGTTTTCCGGACTGGCTGCCGTCTATGGACTCGACCAGATCCCGACCGCGTTTATCGACCGCATCGAAGTCGTGAAGGGCGGTGGCTCCGCCATCTACGGCGGTGGCGCGGTGGGCGGCGTCATCAATCTCATCGGCCGCGATCCGCGACGCTCCGGCGGGTTGATCGAGTTCCGTTACGACGCCGTCAAGGGCCAGCCCAGCACCCAACTCACCGGCCTGGTGGACTATGTTTCCAACGATGCCCGCCAAACGGTCACCCTCCACGGTCAGACCACCCATAGCGAGCCCGTCGATCTTAACGCCGACGGCTTCAGCGACCTCACGAAACGCGACCTCCAGGTTCTCGGCGCTCGCATCACGCAACAACTCGGGCCCGGCCGCCTGCGCCTGGAGGCCACTCGCACCGTCGAGTTTCGACGTGGCGGCGACCACTTCGAGCTCCCCGACAACCTCGCCAACATCTCCGAGCGTATCGACACGTCGCGCGATGCGGCGACGATCCACTGGTCCGCCCCGGTGTCACCAGATTTCGACTACAGTATCGCGGCCGGCTGGGCTTACATTGATCGGGCCACGTTTTATGGTGGTCTTTTTGGCGCCGGCGCCAACGCCTCCCTCACGCCGGAAACCAGCCCCGGGGCCGGCGACAACAATCAGGCATTCATTGATCGCGGCTACACCACCCACGGCCAAGTCGCCCAAGACCAGTTCGGCTTCACCCAAAACTGGGTCTACCACCTCGACGCGCAATTCAACCGCCGCTGGCACGACCATCATACCTCGGTCGGCGTGCAGTATTTCCGTGAAACCGTGCGCGACGTCGTGCCGGTCAGTTCATTCGTAAGCGGCTTTCCCATCGCGCCCGAAATGGCGACCGGCGATACCATCAGCGGCTTCCTCCAAGACGACTGGCATCTCCGCGACGCGTGGGAACTCGTCCTCGGCGTGCGCGCCGACCAAAATTCCGAACTCTCGCGCACCGTGTTCTCCCCGCGGGCCAGCTTGCGGTGGACGCCTCACGACGCGCTGATCTTCCGCACCAGCCTCGGCACCGGCTTCCGGGCCCCTCAGCCCTTCGATGAGGACCTGCACATCGAACTCATCGCCGGTGACCGCACCAATACCCTCCAGTCGACCGGACTCACCGAGGAACGCTCCACCAGCGCATTGCTTGGCATGATTTGGAATCCGCCCGCCGCCGCCGGTCGCCTTACGCTCGAAACCAACGCGTTTTACACCCAACTGCGCGGCACCTTCACGAATTCCGAGATCCAAATCGACCCGACCTCGGGGGACGCTTTTCGCACCCGCTTCAACGGCCCCGACGCCGCCGTCGGTGGCGTCGAGGTCAATGTCGGCGCCCTGCCTTGGCCTGCCCTCCGCGTCGACTTCGGGTTCGTCGCCCAATTCGCCCGATTCGATGAGCCGGTGACGCTGTTTCAAGCCGACGATGCTCCCGCGGTCACCGCCCGACGTTTTATGGAAAGTCCCACGCACTACGGCGTCGGCCAAACGACTTACACGACCATGCACGCCGGCACCTGGTCCGTCTCCGCCTCCTACACCGGAAGCATGCAGGCCATCAACCAGCGCACGGGGGCGCTCAACAACAACACCCCCGCATTCCTCGTTTGGAGCGCCACTTGGAGCGGCGACTTGCGTCTCGGGGCGCTGCCCGCCCTCACCTTCACGGCCGGCGTCAAAAACATCTTCGATGCGCGTCAGTCCGATCTCGAGTCCGGCGTGGCCCGCGACCCCTATTATTTCTACGGACCGCGCACGCCGCGCACACTCTTCGCTTCGGCCCGCTTAACCTTTTAACGCCGCCCCTTCCGCGCTGCTTATGATTCGCCGAGAGCACCCTTGATGCTTGCACCGAACCGCCGGGAGGTTTTTCCAACGTTCCATGCGTCGTCACCTCGCCCTCGTCCTTACGCTCGTCGCGTGGCTCATGGCCACGGGCAGCCATTGGGATTTGGTGCAGACCTTTGGGTGGGGTCGCATGATCGCGAAATACTCGCAATCCATGCCGCTCACGCAGGCCGTGCGCCTCACATTCACCGCCGATAATTTTTGCGGCGTCTGTGATTTCGTGAACGACGTCGAAGCCGCCTCGCGCGACAACGCCCATCCCGGCGCACCGTCCGAGTTCAAAAAGATCCAGCTCGCCTGCGTGGCGGTGCCGGAAGTCGTGATCGCAGCCGTCCTCGCATCCCCGCCCGCTCCGCGGCAGGAGATCGCGCCCGCCTCGCGGGAACGCGTCCCGCTCCGTCGGCCTCCCCGGCTCCGGGCCGCCTAGGGCGCCGTCGCGCCCACTCCCGTCGACCGTCGCCGAGTCCCCGCTTAGGGACCGCGGTTTCACGGGCTGAACCGTCTCGTCGTCCTGACGCCACGCCGTTCGTCGCGCGTGCACGTCTCCGTCCCTCGGGCCGGCCGATCGGCTGCCCGTCACCTTTCTGGATTTTGTCTCCATGTCTACTCGTTCTCTTTCCGCGTTGCGCGGGCTCACGCCCGCCTTCGCTCTGGCCGGCCTGAGCCCCGCTCTCGTCTCCGCCCAAACCGTTCCCGCCGGTGTCGTGCATCTCGACGCCGTTGAAGTGTCCTCCGCCAAAGAGAAAAACTTCTCGCTCCCCTTGGACGCCACGCCGGCCACAGGTTCCCGCGTCGGCCTCGCCAATCGCGATCTGCCAGCCTCCGTTTCGATCATCTCACAAGAGGTCATGCAGCTGCGCGGGCTGCGCACGGCCGTCGAGGCGGTCGAAGCCGCCGTCGGCATGACTGGCGGCACCCAATACGGGTCGATCCCCGGCTACTCGACCCGCGGTTTCAGTGGGAATGCCGTCACCATCCTGCGCGACGGCATTCGCCAAAACACGGCGTCCCAATCGTCGCGGACGGTGGACTCGTTTCTCCTTGATCGCGTCGAGGTCCTGAAAGGGCCGGCTGGCCTCATGTTCGGCGAAGGCGCCATCGGCGGGGCCGTGAACTACCTCTCCAAATCACCCGATGCCCAGCCCCGCGGCGAGTTGCTCGCGAGCGTCGGCGCATGGGACAGCTATCGCCTCGGACTCGGCTGGGGCGGCCCGCTGCCCCTCGGCGGGGACGACCATCCGCTCACCTCCCGGTTCGATTACAGCCACAACGAAACCAACGGTTACGTCGACCGCAACGCCCAGCGCTACGATGCGTTCTCCGCCGCCTTTGGTTGGCAAGTCTCGCCGGATTTCCAACTCACGCTCCACACCTCCTACCTCGGGGATTGGAACGAGAGTTACTACGGCACCCCCGTGATTTACGACGCGGTGGTCGATACCACCGTCGCCGGTGCGCCGCCCGAGGTGCGCAGCTTCAACAGCGCCACCGACCGCATGATCAACCCGCGCGTCGATCCCGCGTCCTACCGCACCAACTACAACATTCTGGACAACACCGCCCGCACCGAAAACACGTTCACCCGCCTGCGCGCCGAGTGGGCCGTCGCGCCGGATATCGAGCTCCGCAACGAGACCTACGTCACCACCCAGCTCCTCAAGTGGCGCAATCTCGAAACCAACGTCTGGAACCCCGTCACCCAACTCGTCGACCGCCGCTCGTTCCTGCATATCTATCGCGACGACACGCTCACCGGCAATCGCCTCGACGCCTTGTTCAAACAGCCGCTCGCCGGCCGCGCCCACCGCTTCACCGTCGGTGTTTCCTACGAGCACAACGCCATGATCCGCGGCGGCACGCCCGAGGGTTATGCCACGACCGCCACCAGTGTTTCGTTGCTCGACCCCGCCGCAACCTACGGCCCCGGCGACGCGGATCGTTTCCAGAAGAACGCCGACATCCTGATCAAAACCGCTGCCGTTTACGTGGAGGACGCCTTCGACCTCAGGCCTGCGCTGAAGCTCCTCGCCGGCCTGCGCTACGACGACATCGACCTGCGGCGCGACGCGCTCGCGACACCGAGCACGACGCCATCGACCTACCGCAAGGGTTATCAACCCGTCACCGGTCGCGCCGGAGCCGTCTGGTCGGTCACCCCACAGCTCAACCTTTATGCCAGCTACAGCCGCGCCGCCGAACCGGTGACGCAGCTCGTGAGCTTCACCTCGTCGCGCGACACGACCACGCTGCAAACCGGTCGCCAGTATGAGATCGGCGCGAAGGGCACCGTGGCCGACGGTCGGGCCGACTTCACCTTCGCGCTGTTCGACATCGAGAAAAACGACCTGCTCGCTTCCACGCTCGACCCGACCACCGGCGAGCGTCTGAGCCAGCAGATCGGCTCCCAGAACTCACGCGGCGCGGAGTTCGCCCTCGCCGTTTCGCCCGGCCACGACTGGCGCATCGAAGCCAACGTCGCCTACACCGACGCCTGGTATGGCGACTACGCCGAAAACCTCGGCGGCGGCATCATCGACCGCACCGGCCACACCCCGGCCAACGTGCCCGAGTGGGTGGCGGCGATCTTCGTTTCCAAACGCTTCGCCCACGGCCTCACGCTCAGCGGCGGTCCCCGCTATGTGGGAGAGCGCTACGGCAATACCAACAACTCCGTCGTCGCCGATGACTACGTGATACTCGACCTCGCCGCGAGCTACACCTGGCGCCACGTCATCTTCACACTCCGCGGTCGCAACCTGCTCGACGAAACCTACGAGCCCGTCGCCGGCACCACCATGCGCCGCCTCGGCGATCCACGCTCCTGCGAGTTCACCACGCATGTCGCCTTCTAATCCTTTCCGCCGATTGCCATGAAAATCTGGATACTTCTTCTCCTGCTCATCGCTCAGCCATCCCTACGGGCCGCTGCGGCCGCCGATCTCGAATTCGTGCCCATCGCCCACCGCCCCGATGGCGAGACGAGCGAATCCAGCCTGTTTCGCGCCGCCGATGGCACCGTCTACCTCACGTGGATCGGCCCGGGGGGGCGCGCCGAGGAACGCGCCCTGCGCTTCGCCTCGCTCGCGCCGCAAGCCGACCGCTGGAGCGACGCCCGCACCATCGTTTCCACGCCGCGCCTGATGGCAAACTGGGCCGACTTCGCCACATTGGCCGTCGGCACGGATGGCACGTTGTGGGCGCAATGGTATCAGAACCGACCCGAGCCCCAACGCGGCTACGACGGCTGGTTGGCGCGGTCCACCGATGACGGCGACACATGGAGCGAGCCCGCCCCGCTCGGCCATGAGTTCGTCAGTCTCGCGCCGCTCAGCGGTGGGCGCATGCTCGCGGTCTGGTTGGAAAGCACGCGCCTCGCCGGCTCCATCTCTCATGAGATGCATGCCCACGTCGCGTCGGGACCGCCATCGATGCGGCTGATCTCACGGCTCCTCACCGCCGACGGAGCACCGGTCCAAGACTGGGTCATCGATCCCGACGTCTGCACCTGTTGCCAGACCACACTGGCCGTATTGTCCGACAACCACGTGCTGGTCGCCTATCGCGGGCATACCCCCGAAGAAATTCGCGACAACCACGTCGCCCGCTTCGATGGCATCACGTGGCTCTCCCCCGAGGTCCTGCATGACGACGGCTGGCACATCGCCGCCTGCCCGGTGAACGGTCCCGCGGCCGACGCGGCCGGACAAGCGGCCGCCGTCGCATGGTTCACCGCCGCCGAGGGGCAAGCCCGCGTGCAGGCAAAGTTCAGTTCCGACGGCGGACGCTCCTTCGGCGCCGCGCAGGTCATCGATCTCGGTCATCCCATCGGACGGCTCGATCTTGTGAGCCTGGCTGACGGTTCCGCCGTCGTTTCTTGGCTCGAAGGCAGCTCCGACGATCATGTCGCCGGACTCTATGTGCGACGCATTTTCCCCAATGCGCCTCCATCCGAGGCCGTGCGTCTCGTCGACACCACGGCGGCCCGCGCCAGCGGGTTTGCCCGCATGGCGACCCGCCCCGGGGCCAGCCTGCCCGTCGTCGTTGCCTGGACCGCGACCACGGGCCAGTCGCCCGCAGGGAAGCCGATCACCAGCGTGAACACCGGCGCCTTTTTTGCCGCCGACCTCCGCGCCCAACCGTAAATCCGCACTCCGGCTTTGCGCCGACCTGCGCCCGCCACCACAGTTCCTCCCTCCGCTACGTTCGACCATGAAACCTCTCTCCGCGCTCTCCCTCGCCGTCACCCTCGCCTG
>CAXBDS010000134.1:0-14335 GCA_963974355.1 uncultured Opitutaceae bacterium | reverse complement strand
TCTTGATCGGGCCGAACACGCCTTCAGGCAGGCGACGCGGCTCGCTCCACGTTTGGCCATCGTCGTCTGAGGTCATCAACATGCCCCACCATTCGACGGGATTTGGACCCACTTTATAGAACAACATCAACGGCCCCTCCTTCGGCTGAAACAGCACCGGATTCCACGTTGGATAACGCAGCACCGTGCCATCGCCCCGCTTGTATTGCACGCCGTTGGCCACCTCGCGGGGCGCGGTCCAGCCATCGGCTTCCTGCCGGGCCAGCCAGATTCCCACATCGGGATCTTTTTCCTTCGTGCCGCCAAAAAACGCCACCAGCAGCGAGCCCGCGCGGGTTTCAACCACGGTCGACGCATGACACTGTGGAAAGGGCGCCTCCTCATAGACAAACTCGCGCCGCACCACCGGCGAACCGACCGCGCCCAGCGCCGTCGCCAAGCCGATCACCAACAGCAACAACGCACTCCCGCGGGAGAAGTAGAGAGTCAGTGATTTCATCGCCGTTAAACCCGTTTCGATTTCGCGCGTTGCAGTCCCCAGGTCACCAACAACCCCGTCAACAGGAGCGCCGCCGTGCCAAAGACGATCGTGAGCAAGCCGTGAAACGGACTACTCCACGCCGCCAGCGGCCCGCCCCACTTCGGCGAAAGACTCATCCACAAAATGATCAGCACGCCCACCGCCACGCCCGCCATCGCCGCCGGCCGCCGGGCCGTGCGCGACAAAAAGCCCAGCAAGAACAAGCCCAGCATGCCGCCGCTGAAGATGCCCGCCAACATCCACCACGTATCCAACGCGCTCTTCACGTTGATCATCGCCACCCCGAGCCCCGTGCCCGCGATCCCGAAACCCACCGTGGCGATATACAGCACCCGCATGGTGCGCTTCTCGTCCGCCCCGCGGTTCACGTAGCGCAGATAATAATCATTCAAAAAGATCGTCGCGGTCGAATTCAGGCTGCTGGAGATCGTGCTCATCGCCGCGGCGAAAATCGACGCCAGCAACAAACCCGTCACGCCCGGTGGCAGCACCGAAATGATGAACCACGGGAACACCGAGTCGCTCTTGCCCGGATCCCGGTAAACCTCCGGCAACGCCTCCGGATTCGAGGTGTAGAAAGCAAAGAGCGCCGTCCCGATAAAAAAGAAAAGCGCCGAGAGCGGCACATAGAGGAGACTGCCCATCCACACGCTTTTGCGCGCTTCCGCATCCGAGCGCGAGGTGTGGTAACGCTGCACATAGTTCTGATCGACGCCGAAGTTCTGCAGGTTGATCACCAACCCATACACGAGCACGACCCAGAAAGTCGATTCACCCAAACTCGCACCGAAACTGCCGAGGCTGAATTTGTCATGGGCGGCCGCGATCTCAAACAACTGCCCCGGTCCTTCCGGCAAGCCCGTGACCATGAGCACCGCACACAACACGGCGCCCGCCATGAGCACCAGAGTCTGAATCGCATCCGTCCAGATCACGCCCACGATGCCGCCCACAAAGGTGTAAACCGTGGTCGTCAGTCCGATCACGATGATGATCGTGACGAGATTCCACCCGAGCAGCACGTTCAACGGCAAGGCCGTCAGATAGGCGACCGTGCCGATCCGAGCCGTCTGCATGAGCAGGTAACAACCACTCGCATACGTGCGGGCCCACGCGCCGAAGCGTTGCTCCAGATGCTCGTAGGCCGAGATGTGTCCGCCATGCCGGTAGAACGGCAAAAAATACTTCACGCCCACCCACGCCGCCAACGGCACCGAAAGGCTGAAAACAAAGAAGTTCCAATTGCTCGCGTAAGCCTTCCCGGGCAACGCCAGGAAACTAATGCTGCTCACATAGGTGCCCAGGATGGAAAGTCCCGTCACCCAGCCCGGCAGGCTCCCGTTCGCCGCCGTGAAGCCCGCCACCGACCGGCTTTTTTTCCAGAACGAAAGACCGATCGCGAGGGTGACGGCGAAGTAGGCGATCAGGACCGCGAGATCGAGCGAGGTGAAGTGACTTTGCATGGGCTGGGGTAAGCAAATTCGGGTCGGGCGGGCGACGGCGCGCCCGCCGCGTGGGGTGAACGAGAATCGCGGTTAAGCGTTCGCAAGGTCGAGCTTCCAGTCGAGCAGTTGCGCTCTCAATTCGTGCACGATCGTGCGGTAGATTTCCCGCGAGCTCTGCGAAACGATCGCCTTCGGCACGCCCGGTTCAAGGCCGCGCGCCTCCATGCCCGCCGCCACGTTCAACGGGAACGTCAAACGGTCGATGCTCGCCCCGATGACTTTGAGTTGATCGAAGGCCGGGTTCACGTCCCCCGCCGCCCCTTCCCGGCACACCCGATACAGGTGCACCATCAAGTCCGGCGCGAGGTTGACCAACCCGCCGATGCAACCGTCGGCGCCCATTTCAAAAACCTCCGGCAGACGCGTGTCCGCGCCCGAAAACACCGAGAAGCCTTTCTCGCGACCAAGCGCGATGAGCTCCCGATGATACCCGAACTCACCGCCGCTTTGCTTGATGCCCGCCATGCAGCCGGTATCCGCAAACGCCGCCACCGTTTCCAAGTTGATCCGCGTGCCCGTGAGTTCCGGAAAGTTGTAGAGAAACGTCGGCAACTGCGACGTCTCAGCCGCGTGCTGAAAGTGGGCCAACGCATCATCCTGCCGCGACGGAAAGAAACCGGGCGGCATCACCGCGATGGCCGAAAGACCCAACTCGCGGGCGAAGCGGCCGAGCTCGGCCACGGCCTTCGGTCGGATGTCGCTGACGTTGACGATCACTTCCAGCGGCGCCGCCAACTCGACCACCGTGGCGAGGGCGCGCTTGCGTTGCTCCAGGTTGAACTGCGGGAACTCGCCGGTGCTCCCGAGGGCGAGCACACCGGTGACGCCGTGGCGCTTCAGAAAGGCCAGGTTTCGTGCGAGCTCGTCGCGCAACAAGTTACCGTCCTGATCGGTCGGCAACCACAGGGCAGCAAAGACGCCGCGACGCGGAGCCCGGGAAAGCGAAGACGTAGTCATGAAAGAAGCAGCGGCGGAAGCCGTCATCAGGGTTGAACGGGAAGCGAATAGAAGTGGCCGTCCTCGGCGCCGATGACCAAGACGCGACGATCGCCCCATTGCGCGATGGCCGGCGTGGTCGAGTGCGCCGCCAGGCGCGTGTCGCTGACGGGGCCGATGTCACGGAAACGCCAGCGGCCCTCGCCATCGCGACCGAGTCCGCGCAAGACGTTCACGTTGGTGTCGCTGTTGACCAGCAAGTCCTGCTCGCCATCGCCGTCCCAATCGTAGAACGTGAACGTGCGGCGGCCGCTCTTGCCGGCGGCGAGGCCATTGAGTCGCAATAAACCGGATACGTCGTTGATCTTGCGTCCGCTGCCGTCGTAGGCCGAGACGTCTTCGCCCCAGAACACCCGCGCCGGCGGCAACAATTCCAGTTGGCCGTCGCCCGTTTTGCGGCGCTCGAAAAGGCAGAGGTAGCCCTCCTGGTCGAGCATGACGAGATCGAGCAAACCGTCTTGATTCCAATCGATGAGCTTCGGCGTCGTGCGCCACTGCGTCACGAGCGCCTTGCCCTCGGGTTGCCACCATACCCAGCTCGGCTTCGGGGTGTCGCCGGGCCAGTTCACCTCGATCGCTTGAGCCGGGGCCAAGCGCGGCGCCGTCGCCGTGCCCACGTTCTTGTAGAGGAAAATTTTACCCCAGATTCCGTTGGTCACGATATCGAGCAGCCCGTCGCCATCCCAGTCACCCACACTCGGGTTCGTATAGCCCCACTTGGCCTCGGCCGGACCTTGAATCGAGCCGTTGGGCCCCGCCATCTCGCGCAAGACCGCGTCACCCGCCGCCAGATACACGGGGGCCGCCCAGCGCGGCGCATCGCCGTCGAGCCCGAGGTTTTTGATGAAACCGATGTGACCGGCGGTATCGCCGACGATCAGGTCTTCGAGTCCGTCGCCGTCCCAATCCGTGCTGACGGGCGCGGCGAGCGCACCGAACTTCAGGAGGTCGGCTTTCTGGCGGAAATAACGCGGCGCCAAAAACTGCGGCATGCCGTCGATCAACGCGCCGGTGCCTTCGATCAAAGCCACCCGTCCGTCCTCATCGCCCACCACGAGGTCGAGCGTGCCGTCGCCCGTGAAGTCGACCGCGACCGGCGTGATCATGCACAGCTCCATCTTGAGCGCCACGCCCGCAATCATAAGCTCGCGGCCGACCGCGTAAACCGGCGCAGTGGCCGTGCCTACGTTTTCAAAGTAAGTGAACCCGTCGACGAATTCGCCGCACAACAGGTCGAGGTCGCCGTCACGATCAAAGTCGGCGAAACTAGGTGAAGGCATACCATAGACATCCACCGGCTGCCCGTCCTGCGTGAGCAGTTTCTCCGGCGCGCCATACTGCGGCGCCTCGTTCGTGCCCGTGTTCTTGAGCAGATAGATATAGCCGCGCAACGGACCGTTGGTCCATCGCCCCTGCGCATCCCAGGCATCATCCCAGCCGTAGTCGCCCCAATAGCCAATACCCACGGCGAGGTCGAGCACGCCATTGCCGTCGAAGTCCACGAACTTCCATTGATTCGCCCGCACATTCCCCTCGCCCACGTGAATCTTCGTCGGGTCACCCAGGGCCACCGGATTGGCCAAACCCGTCTGTTTAAAGTCGGGGTAATAGGCCCCCTTGGTCGTCACCCTCGGCTGACCGTCGATGTAGGACACCTGCGGCGAGTTGCTCTTGCCGGCCGGGCCGAGGTTTTCGCCGGGCCCGAACAAGGGCAGATTGGTCACGGGATCGAACTCACCCGTATTCAGAAAAACATACACCCCATTCGACGGCGTGTCGGTGCAGGCCACGACCAGGTCCATCAGTCCGTCCTCGTTCCAGTCCATCGGCAAAGGCCATGCCCACAACCCCACGCCCAGATCCGTAATGAGACCGGGATGGTTGAACGTCACCCGCTCCATCCCGCTAGGCGCGGCAGACAAGGAGCGGACAAAAACGGATACCACCAAAAGGACCAGCACGAGCAGCAGGCCGTGGTGGCGCGAACGAGAAGGGGCTGCGGAAAACGAGGACATGGGTAAAACGGCTGTAGGAATGCAAGGTCACCGACCAGTCCCGGCCGGAAGAGACGAAGCCCTTTCCGGCCGGGAGCGGTAGCGTTTAACACCTCAACTTAGAAATCATAGTTGTAGGTAATACGAATCTCCCGGGTGGGATTCGTGCGGGTCACAATGTAAGGCTCGTTCGTCACATTTTTAACCAACACATCGATGCTCTGGTTTTTGTTGAAGCGGTAGTCGGCACCGAGGTCGGCGCGCCATTGCGTGCCGTCCTGCTCGATTCGACTGAGGGCGCCGCCCACCTGCTGCACGAACGGACCGATTGCACTGGCCCCCCCGCGAATGCCGAAGCCCTTGCCGGACCGATTGCGGAAGCTGTATTTGGTGAAGACGCTGGCGTTCCATTCCGGATTGTGGCGAATGGGCCGGGTGCCACCCGTGATGGGCTGCTCCGTATCGAGCGTGGCGTAGGACAGATTGAGGTCCCACTTGTCGGTGATGCGACCGAAGAGCGCGAGCTCGATGCCCTTGCCGACATCACCGTCGGTCACGAAGTTCTTCAATGCCGACAGCACGGGTTGACCGAACGTATCGGGCGCCTGCGAGGTCGTATCGATACGATCATTACCGAGCTGCCCGGAGGTGATGATTTCAAACCACGAGGCAGTGTAGGTCACGCGTTGATCGAAGAGGTAACCCTTCAAACCGAACTCCGTCAGCTCGGTCGTCGGCGTGCGGGTCAGGCGCTCGTTGAGCCGAGGATCACCGACCGGCAGGCTCGCCCAGGCGGCGCTGGTGACGGTCGGGTTGTTCTGCGTGCTGCGAATGCCGTAAAGCGAGACCGTGTCGGTGATCTTGAACGTCCCCGCGACCCGCCACGAGTTGACGGTCGATTTCATCTTTTCGGACTCGGTGTTCGTCACGTAGTTCACGGTCCACGACTCCCCCGTGTCCCGCCGGTAGCCGCCGGAAAGGAGAAGGCGCTCGTCGAAGAAATTCGCGTCCTGCTGCAAGTAGGCGCCGAATTCGGTATACTTGCTGTCGCGCTCCGCCGCAATGCGGTTGCTGCCCGGGACGACCGTGCGACCGGTCCACGCGTTCGTCGGGTCCTTCAAATTAATGAAGGAATAACGCACCGGGATATCCGCCCGCTGATCGAGCGTGTAGTTGGTCTGGGCCTTGTAGGCATAGCCCACCAGAGAGACAAACTTCACCCAATCGAACCCATACTCAACGTTGAGGTCGCCCTGCACGTTGAGCCGATCCGACTCGCCATCCTGATAACCCTGCTGAACCGGAATGTAGATGCCATCGGGATCATACTTGGTCGCCGGATCGTTTTTGAAGGCAGCGGAGATGCTGGCAACCGGCGTCGGGAAATTGCTTTCCGCATCCCACCACTCGCCGTCTTGGGTCGAGTTGAAGACGCTCACGGCCTGGCGGTATTGGATCGCGTCGTTGAACTTGTGCGTGGCGATGGCCAAGACCGAGGCGACCGTGTCCTCGGTGCCGGGCTGCGGGCCGCCAATATTGAAGTTGGTCGGCAGATTAAGCGCCGTGATCGGATCCGAAGCGTCACCGATGACCGGGATCTCTTTGCGATAAAGCGCGGGAATCCAGGCAAACCCGTGACCAGGCGAACGGTTGGGCGCCTCGATGTCCATAAACTCTCCGACGATCGCGATGTCCGTCTTCTCGTTGATGACCCAACGAAGCGACGGGTAGATCGCGGCCGTCTTGAATTCGGCGAAGTCGAAATAGTGGTCGTGGTTGTCCCACACCGCCGCGACACGGGCATAGAGCCCCTTGTCCGCCGCGATGCTGAAGTTACGGTCAAAGGTGAACCGCTGGCCGGTCTTGTCGTGTTCGCCCACCGAGAACGAAGCGGAAGTGCGGGTGAACTCGGCGCCTACGAGCGGCTTCTTCAACACGAAGTTGATGTAACCCGAATCCGTGCCCCGCCCCTGCACCGCGGAGGCCGGTCCCTTGATGACTTCCATGCGCTCGTAGCCGAACAAATCGCGGCGGTAAGTGCCGGTATCAATGCCGTCCGTGTAGGAGGTGTTGTTGGTGAAACCGCGAATCAACGTGCCGTTCGCGCCAGTATCCGCGGAGGAATTACGCACTTGGGCGTTGCCGACATAGACGAATGCCTCGTCCATCATCCGCGCTCCCGTGTCCTGCAGAAACTCGGCCGGGAGGATGTCCACCGACTGCGGCAGATCGACGAGTTCACGATTCGTGCGGGTCAGCACGTTGGTGTGCGTGGGCCGGTAGCCGGCATCTGAATCCGTCGTGATTGCAAATGGATCCAGTTGGATAATTTCGTTCGCCGAAGGGGCGACGGACGCCGCCGACGTAGCCTGGCCGAAAAGCGCGGCCGGCAACGTGAGGGAAAGGAGAGCCAGCGAAACGCCAGCCCGAGGGGTCCAACAGGGGTGTCTTGGGTTAATCATAACGAGGGGGCAGGTGCCTTGGAGTTTTGCACAACCGTTACAGCAAAAACCGACTCCTGCGGAGCCGGATATTCCTGATTAGGGGTGCGGAACGGGGCGAGCGTTTGCTAAATTGATTTAGCTAGTCAAGAAATTTTTCCTTTAACCGTCTACCCGTAAAACAATGGACGGCCTTGCCAAAAACCCCGCGCCAGCGCGGTCCCCTTCGGATCTCGGCTCTCTAGCGGCGCGTCGAACTCCGCGGAAAAGCCGGGGGCACGACGAGGATTTCGCGGGGCGGCCCCCGGTCCCCTTCGAGCATGCCAAATAGGAGCGGCACCGCTTCTGCAACCATCGCATCATTGGCCCCGGCCACCGTCGTCATACTCGGCCATTTCGTTGTCCCCCACTCCTACGACGGCTACATCACGCGGGATATGCTGTCCCCGCTCTTTTAACGTTTGATAGGCCCCCATCGCCAAACTGTCGGTAACCACAAACAGCCCATCGAGCTGCGCCCCGCCGGTCAGAAACGCCTGCAAGGCCGCCGCGCCCTGCGAGGGCTGCAAGCCGGCGCATTCCAGCACCACCGGATCCACTCCGCTCAGCTCCCGCGCCGTGCGTTGAAACGCCCCGACACGGTCCGATGTCGTGTGTGTTAAGAGGCGCCCGTGCATCACCGCCAAGCGGCGACATCCCGCCTCGTGCAAAACTTCCGCCGATTTCCGTCCCACACAGTTCGGCGCCTCCAAAACGCAGTAGTAACCCGGCACGCGTCGGCCGAGAATCACCACCGGATACGGCAGGCGCGCCTGGGCCAAAAACCGGTCATCTTCCGGCAGCGTATTGGTCACGATCACTCCGTGGTAACGATTCGCATCCAACAACGCCGGCTTGTGCTGCAACTGCCCGGCGTGGAACATCTCGATCGAAATCGCGAAGCGCGTGTCCTTGGTCGTTTTTTGGTCCACCACGGACTGCAACTTATGCAAAAGCTGCCCCACCAGTGGCAAAGGCGCCTCGAATGAAGTCATGATTGCGATATCAAACTGCCGCGTGGCGGCTCGGTGGGCCCGCAAACGCCGACCAGCCATGTTGGGCACGTAACCCAAAGACCGGGCAGCCTCGCGCACTTTCTCGACCGTTTTGGTCGCGATCCGACGCTCCACATGGCGGTTGGCCAAAACCGATGAAACGGTCGCGGGCGAAACGCCCACGTGAGCCGCAATCTGGTAAATCGTGACCGCCGGAGAACTCTGGGACTTCATGCTAAACTCACAGTAAATTTAGCAATTTGCTAAACGCGAGGTGATTTGACGTCGAAAGCACTGCGACCGAGAGATTCCCCTAAACGCGCCCGCCCCCATCCTTTCTCAGGCAAAATGCTTCAGCGCCGCATGAATCGCCTCAACGAAGCGGTCCACGTGTTCGACGGGCGTCGGCATGCCGGGGGTGACGCGCACGCCAGGCACTTTCGGATGCCGGATACCGACCGTGAAAATGTTGTGCGTCTCCCACCAATAGTTCGCCAAATCGATACCATCGACACCGTCAATGCCCACGTTGCCCACCGACGCGTAACGCCGCGGGTCGCGCGGCGAATTGAGCACGATGCGCGGCAAATCCTGCACGGCTTCGCTCCACCGCGCATGCAAGTAACGCATGCGCGCGAGTTTGTTGGCACCGCCGATTTCGTTGTGGATCCGCACCGCTTCCAGCAGCCCCACGTGCGCCGATTCCGGCCGGGTGCCGAGATGCTCTAGCTTGCGGATATCATCCTTCTTCCGGTGCGTGTCAGCGAGCAGTGGCCAGACCTTTTCGATCTTCGCCTTTTTCACGAACAACAGGCCCATGCCGAGCGGCGAACACATCCACTTGTGCAGACTCGTGCCGAGATAGTCGCAGTCGTAATCGTGAATCGGCGTGTCGACCAAACCCGTCGCATGCGCGGCGTCGACCACCACTTCAGCGCCCGCGGCATGCGCCATGTCGCAGATCTTGCGCACCGGCAACACGTGTCCGCTGATGTTCACGAGCAGCGTCACATGCAGCAGCTTCGTGCGTGGCGTCATGGCGGCGGCGTAAGCCGCGACCACCTCTTCGTCACTCGCGGGATTTGTCGGCACCTGGGCTTCCTTTAAGACCATGCCATGCCGCGCGGCGCGCTGCTCCATCGCCTCCATCATGCTGCCGTAGTCGAGATCGCCGTGGACGATCTCATCGCCTCTCTCGAGCTCGACGCCGAGAATCACCGTGTCGAGCGCCTCGGTGGCGTTGCGCACAATGGCGATCTCTTCGGGATCAGCTCCGACCGCCGCCGCGAGCGCCACGCGCGCCGTTTCCTGGTCATCACGCATTTCGGTGCGCTTGTAACGAGAGTTGCGCGTGTTGATGTAGCGCGCCGAGCGCAGTTCCGCTTCCAACGTCGGTAGCGCCGCCGCATGGAAGTAACCGTATTCGAGGTTCACGAAATCCGGCGCCGGCGCCCACAGCGCGCTCACCTCACGCCAATATGTTTCGTCGCTCGCCACCGCCGCGGGAGTCGCGCCGGGAGCACGCGCCTTGAGCGCGGCGCGAGCCTGCGTGGCGAGACTGGCAAACGCGGCCGAGCCGACCGCCAAACCCGCCGAGCCGACTGAAAAACGATGCAAAAACGTGCGACGATCCATGCGCCGCCCGATGCAATTTCCAGACCACTAGCGATGAACGATTCGCATAGCTGACCGCCGTGAGCCTCGCGGTCAGCCTGGCGAAGAGCCTGCGGCGACCACGGCCGCCACCGCCACTCGCAGCGCCTCGACGCCTTCAGCCACTTCCGCCAAAATCTCTCCCACCGCCCGCGCGTCCGCTTCATCCGCCGCACGCTCCAGACGCAGACACTGCCGCTGCAACGCGACCCCACCGAAGGCTGCGGCGCCACTGCCGAGCGAGTGACTCCGCTGCCCGAGCGTCGCCCAATCCGCTTCCGAGCAAGCTCGTTGCAGGATCGTCATCTCCGCGATGCTCGTCGCGAGGTAAGCCTCCGCGATACTCGCAAACGTTTCCACGCCCCCGATCTCGATCAACTCACCACTGATTTCGGCATCGAGCACGGGGTCGGCCGAGCCCACCGCCGTCCGCTCCGGCTCCTTCGACGAAGCGCCTCCCCGCCCGAATCGAGTTAACGCCGCCTCCACTTCCGGCCGCCGCAGAGGCTTGGTCAGGTGTTCATCCATGCCAGCATCCAGGCAACGCTTCCGGTCACCGTCCGTGACATAAGCCGTGAGCGCGATCACGGGCACGTGCGGATCGATACCCGGCACCGAGCCCGCTCGAATCGTCCGCGTCGCCTCGAAACCGTCCATCACCGGCATCTGGCAATCCATGAGAACGGCATCGTAGGCCTCGCGGGCGAGATGATCGAGGGCGTCCTGACCGTTCACGGCCACGTCGAACCGATGGCCCATCCGGCGTAACAAGAAACCGGCTACATCGCGATTGATGGGATTGTCATCGACGAGCAGGATATTGAGGCGCCGCCGCATCGGGTCCGGCTTCGTTTCCACGGGCGGGGTCGCCGGGGTCGCCGCCTCCAACGGGTCCCGCGCCGGCGGCAAGGTGAGCTCGAACCAGAAGACCGAGCCCTTCCCGGGCGTGCTCTCCAATCCCACCCGCCCGCCCATGAACTCGATGATCTGCCGTGAGATCGCCAAGCCCAGTCCCGTGCCGCCAAACTTGCGTTGATCCGATCCGTCCACCTGCACAAAGGCCTGAAAAAGTCGTGCCTGCGCTTCGGGCGAAATACCGATGCCGGTGTCTCGCACCTCCACCCGAAACGAAAGGCCCGCCGGCGTGCGTTCGCGCACCTGCAACGCCAGCACCACGCCACCGTTCTCGGTAAACTTGATCGCGTTGCCCACGAGGTTGGTCACCACCTGCCGCACCCGTCCCTCGTCGCCATGCACCGCCGCCCAATCCCCGTCGGGCAGGTCTTCGCGCAGGGTCAACTTCTTGGCCGCCGCGCCCGGTCCGAGCAGCTCGACCACTTCATGCAACGCCCCCCGCAGATCGAAATCGGCCGGCTCGAAGCGCATCTTGCCGGCCTCGATCTTCGAGAAATCGAGCACGTCGTTGATGATCGTGAGCAGGTTCTCGCCGCTGGAGCGGATGGTCGAGGCCATCTGCTGCTGCGTCTCGTCCAACGGCGTTTCCTCCAGCAGTTCCGCCATGCCGATGACACCGTTCATGGGCGTGCGCAGCTCGTGACTCATGTTGGCCAGAAATTCCGACTTCAACCGGGACAACGTCATCGCCTCGTCGCGCGCCCTTTCGAGGTTTTCCTCCAGTTGCTTCGTTTGGGTAATATCGATCTGCAACACGATGTAGCGACGCGGCCGACCGTTGGCGCCGAGCTCGGGAAAGATCAGCGTGTCGACCCAGTAATGAGCGCCATCGCGAGCGCGATTACAGATCGCCCCCCGCCACAACCGCCCCGCTCGCACGGTCGTCCAGAGTTCGGCGAAAAACTCCGGCGGATGCGCATCCGATTTTAATCGTCGATAAGCGCCCCCGATGAGTTCTTCGCGCGTGTAGCCGGAACCGGAGCAGAACAGATCGTTCGCATAAGCGATGCGACCATCGACCGTCGAGATCGACATCGCGACGTAGTGTTCCAGCGCGTCTTTGAATGCGGCCAGTTCCGACACCGCGGCCTGCCGATCCGCCTCGGCGGCTTTGCGCTCGCTCACGTCTTGACCGATAAACAGATACCCCGAGATCTCGTCCAACGCATTGCGGATCGCCGAGAGCGTGACCTGCACCGGCAGCAACGTGCCGTCTTTGCGCACCAAGGTCCACTCCTGCTCGTGGACGCGTTCGTCGCTCAATAGGGCCGGGAATAACGCAAACCCCGCGGGCTCGGCCCGGCCGGTCTCCGCCGCGTAGGCGCGGGCGCGTTTCTCGACCTCCCGCGGCACGTAAAATTGCTCCGGGGTAAACCGCCCCACCACCGTTTTCCGATCATACCCCAACATCCGCTCCGCGCCGGTGTTGAAGATCTCGATCGCACCGCTGCGATCCGTGCTGATGATCGCAAACACGTTTCCGTCCAAGACCCCGAGCTGCAGGCTTAGCAAGCGCTGCAGATCCCGTTGCGTCGTCGCGAGCTCACGCGTCCGCTCCTCCGTCAACGCCTGCGCCCGCTTGCTGGAGCGCTGCAACAAGGTCACGACGCCGGCCAACAACAACGAGGCCAGGGCCAGCCCGAAACTGATCCATACCGGCAATGCCGCATCCGGCGAGACGAAGGCCCCCCGAGACTGAAGGTCTCCCCCGCCAATTCGATTTCGCTGGTCGCATCGTAGGCCGACCGAGTGTCACCAGTGCTCGAATACAAAAGATCCTCCGGCGCCAGCGAACGTCCCTCGAACAGGTCGACATCCAGCTCCCGGTCGCCCTCGGGCAGCACCCCCTGCATGAAGAGTTCCGTGACGAACGGCGCATAAATCCAGTGCCGGAATTTGGCCCGGCGCTCGTGCAACGTGGCCGGCATCGGCCCCACCTCATACACCGGAACAAAGAGCAAAAACCCGGCGCGCTGTTTGCCATCCTGCACCAATACGATGCGCCGCGTCATCATCGGCGCGCCCGTGTCCCGGGCCCGATTGGCCGCCCGCCGCCGGTTCGCCTCCGAGCCCACGTCCAAGCCAATCGCCGCCGCGTTGATCGACTCCGGCTCAATGTAGCCGATGACATAGTGGGCCGCTTCGCCGGGAGCCGGGCGCGGCGCCGTTACCCCCGGCACCGCCCGCACCGTCAAATCCGGACGCCCACCCGCTCGCATCGCCGTCACCCATGTGTCCACCCCCGTCTCCGGGACCGGCCAAATCACGCCGATCCCGTTGATCCCCGGATAGCGTTGGGCCAGACGCAACGAGCGCACGAAACGGCGCCACTCCACGCGGCTTACGTCCTGTTTGACCTCGAACAACCCCTGCCCCGCCCACAAGGCGTTGCCGTAAATCGTCATGCGTTGCGCGATGGCGGTCTCCGCCTGCGCCATCAAACTGCTCAAGCGATTCGCCTCATCCTGCTGCACCAACAGGCGTTCGTGAAAATAGACGCCACCGCTCAACATCCACCCGATCATCAGGACCATCCCGGGGAGCTTAAAATCTCCGTAACGGCGAAACAACGGCAACACCCAGGCCGTCGCGATCACGATCGCCACGAACCCATACAGGCGCAGCAAGCCTGCCGAAAAGTCCCCGCCGACAAACGGACCGCGCCCCAGCGAAACCGCTATCAATGCCACGGCGGTGATCAACAATGCCGCCAGACGGACCCCGAAGCGCCCTCGCCAGATCACCGCGAGCAAAAGCACCGGAAAAACCAGAAAAACCAGATTCGCCCCCCACGGCTCCACAAACACCACCCAGGTCGCCAATGCCAACGTGACAAAGGCCGCCACGCCCCAGCCCCGCCGCTCCTGTCCCATCAACCCTGCCCACGAAACATCGCGCTCCACGCCGATGCGCAGCAGCGGCACCAGAATCAAAATTCCCAGCAGATCACCCGCCCACCAAGTGCTGATCGCCATGATCAACTGCGCCGGCGCGAGGATCCCCAGTGCGTAAAGCGCGCCCACGCCAAAAATAACCGCCCACACCGGCGCGAGGACCGCCGCCGCCAGTGTCCCCAAAATGTTGCTCTCCTCCGCCCCGCTGATCGGCCGCCAGCGCCGCCGCACCGCATCAAGGACCCGAGCCCCGAACCAAGCTTCCCCAATCGCACAAATCGCGGAAGGCATCAGCATGGCGCTCGGTGAACCCGCTAGCACCTTCCCCAACAACGCCCCCAAAGCCACGCCCCACAACACCC
>CAXBDS010000133.1:0-14446 GCA_963974355.1 uncultured Opitutaceae bacterium | reverse complement strand
TCACCCTCGAGCTGGGGCGTTGGCTTTATCGGGCGGAAAGCACGTTCACGTCAAAAGAGACCGGCGAGGCGATCGCGGGTCTGCCGGTTGCGATCGGGCTGCTCGCCCAATCGGCCGACCCATTCGTGCGCAAGGACGCGGAAGCGGGCGTGCTGGCGCTCTGGGACGAGTTTCACGGCCAGGGGCTGGGCACCGGTATCGTCCTGGAGGATACCGCGGCGCTGCGCGACTTCCGCATCGAGTCGGTCAACGGCGCCAAGCAGGCGCTCGTCCTGACGCAGACGAACGACGAGGGTCGGGTGCGTTTCGAAGCCGGCTTCGGTTGGACCGCGCAGGGCGAGTTCGCGGATATGGACGCGTGGCTCGCCCACCTGATGGACCGCTGAGAACGGCGGCGGGGAGAGGGCCGGCGCCGTCCGTTCATCGCGGACGGCGCGGGCGCTTACTCGCCCGCCGTCGGGGCGTGAGGGTTGGTCCGGAAGTCTTCCGTAAACATGTAAAAGTTTTCCGGCGGGCGGATCAGCGCGCCGCGTGTTTCGAGGAGCGCGCGCAGCTCGGCGTAGTCGATCGCGGCGGCGGGGTGGCCGGTCCGCGCCATCAGCGCGGCCAGTGTGCCTGCGCCCTGGCCGATGGCCATCATGGTGGGCGTGGTGCGGATGGCGGCGAAGGCCTCGTGCGTGGCGCTGAGGCAGCGGCCGTTGACGACGAGGTTCTTGACCTTGGCGGTGGTGAGCGAACGCAGGGGGATGCTGTAGGTGGTGCCATGCTTGAAGAAGCTGGTCACCGTGCCGTTTTTGTCCGGCGAGTGAATGTCGATCGGGTAGCCGCCGAGCGCAATCGAGTCGTCGAATTGGCGGGCGGAGAGCAGGTCTTCTTTGGTGAGCGTGTAGTCGCCGACGATGCGTTTGGACTCGCGCACGCCGACCTTGCTGGCGGAGTCGACGCGGATCGCTTTTTCGAAGCCGGCGCCGTGCTTGCGCAGGAAGTTGAAGATTTCCAGACACTGCTTGCGGCCGATCATCTCGGCGCGGCTGAGGTCGACGGCATTCGTCGGATCCAATCCCTGGATACGCGAGACGTTGATGATGAAAGTGCCCACCTCGCCGGTCTCGAACAGCAGAATGAACTCGCGGTTGAAGCTGATCTCGCCGGTCTCGCGGGCCCGGGCGAGGGCCTTGATGAAGGTCTTCAGCGAAAGGCGTGGCGCGCGCTCGAGGCGCTGGAGACCGAGCTCGACGCCGTAGTCGAATTCGCAGTCGTCGAGGTTGGCTTTCACGTAGGCGATGAGGCGGTCGCGGTCGACGTTGCCGACCTTGAGGTTCATCGTCATCGGCTGCGTGAGCCCGTCCTGACGGCGTCCGTGTTCGAAGTCGACGCCGCTGCGGCTGGCGAGGTCGGCGTCGCCGGTCGAGTCGATGAACACCTTGGCGTGCAGGCGGGTGACGCCGGACTTGTTGGCGATCGTGACGGAGGTGAGCCGGTTGCCGTCGGTCTCGGCGTCGAGCAACACGGTGTGAAAGAGGACCTCGACGCCGGCCTCGGTGAGCATGTCGTCCAGCTCGATCTTGAGCATCTCGCTGTCGAAGGGCGTGACCGTCGAGCAGTAGGTGATGATGTCGTCGATGTGGCCGGGGCTGCCGCCTTTCTGCATGAGACGATCGATCAGCTCCTGCGCATAGCCCTGGATGACCTGTTCGCCGGCGTTGTTGTGAAACGTCATCATCGGGCCGACGCCCATGGCGGTGAGACTGCCGCCGAGAAAACCGAACTGCTCGACGAGCAGCACGCGACAGCCCTCGCGGGCGGCGGCAAGGGCGGCCATCGATCCCGAGGGACCGCCGCCGGCGACGATCACGTCGTAAAGTTCGCTGTCGGAAATGGAGAGGCTCATGGCGCGGTGTTAAAGACGGACTGGTTTGGCGATGAGCTTTTGGTGCAGCATCGCGTAGAGAATGAGTGAGGCGGCGCCGATGGGGTAGGCCCAGAAGAAGGCGACCTGGAGTTCCTGCATGAGGAAGATGAGGGCGGATGAAATCACCGTGCCGATGGCGATCGACGTGATGCTGCCGACGCGGGCGCAGGCCAGCAGCACGATGCCGAGGATGGAGCCGTAGACGTAGCCGGGCACCGCGAGGCCGAGGTCGAGCAGCGCGAGCTCACCGGACGAGTTGAAGAAGATGGCCACGGCGCTTAGCGCGGCGCCCCAGAACAACACGCAGCCCTTGGAGGCTTTGAGGTAAAACGCCTCGGAGCGGCGGGGGAACGCGATGGTCTTGAGGAAACTTGTGGTGGTCGTCTGCGAGAGCGCGGAGAGGGCCGAGTCGAGGGTCGAGATGCCGGCCGCGAAGAGCGACGCGACGAGCAAGCCGGAGAGGCCCACCGGCAGGTGGTTCACGATGTAGTAGGGCACGATCCGGTCGGGCTGGGCGGCGATCTCGGCCGCGGCGGCGGGCGGGAGCGGATTGAGATCGAAGAACGCGACCAAGCCGAGGCCGACCGCGAGCATGATCCAGACGGTGATGTTGCCGATGCACGCGCCGTAGAGCGCCTTCTGGGCATCCTTGAGGTTCTTGCAGCAGTAGAGGCGCTGCGTGACCACCTGATCGACGCTCTTCTGGGCAAACTCGAAAATGGTGGTGCCGAAGATGCCCACCCAAAGCGTGTAGGTGACGGTCGGGTTGGCGGTAAGGTTGAGGATGACCAGCTTGGCCTGCTGATCGGCGATGGACAGGATCTCGCCCACGCCGCCGGGGACGGCGCCGATGAGGTTGAGCAGGATAAACAAAGCGCCCGACACGAAGATCACGAACTGCAGCAGATCGGTCCAAATGACCGTCGTGATGCCGCCCATCCACGTCCAGATGACCGCGAAGACGCCGATGACGAGAATCGAGAGCTCGAGGGAGAGGCCGGTGACAACACTCAGAATCAGGGCGGTCGAGAGGAGTCGCACGCTTTGCGAAAGGATGGCGCCGATGACGAACAGGCTGCGGGTGAGGTGGGCGACCTTGGCGCCGAGCCGGTCTTCGACGAAGTCGTAGGGGCTGTAGTATTTCGCGTTGTAGATCAGCTTCAGGATCGTGTGCGCGAGCAGCAAGTTGCCCAAAATGAAGCCGAGGGAGATCTGGAAAAACGTCAAGTCGCCGCCCGGCCGAAACACCACCGACGGCACCGAGATGAAGGTAAGCGCGCTCGTGCTGGTGGCGATGAGCGAACCGGAGACGGCCCACCACGGCATGTTGCGACCGCCGGCGAAGAACGACTCCATGTCCTGCCCCTTGCCGCGCAGGGCGTGACCGAACCACGTCGTGCCGAGTAGAAAAGCGACGAGGATCGTCCAATCGATCGCGGTGAAAGCTGAAGTATCCATGGGGTGTCGGGTCGGGCCGGCTGAGTCGGGAGGGTGGGGCGGTGGGCGGGGGCGTGAGGGTTATGGTAGATTTGCCGAAAACGACGCGGCGCAACCGCCCTCCGTTGTTTACCGTAAATCAGCGCGCTTTACGCGCGACGCCCGCGCGAGCAGATTGGGCGCGATGGCATCCCAGGCAATTCGTCTCAAGGACATCGCGGCGCGGGCGGGCGTTTCGCCGATGGCGGTTTCGTATGCGTTGCGCGACGCGCCCAACGTCTCCGCGGACACGCGGGAGCGCATCTTGCGCATCGCCGCAAAGATGGGTTACGTTGCCGATCCGGCGGTGTCGCGCATGATGTCGCACCTCGCGGCGCGGAAGGGGCGCCGTGTGTTTCAAAACACGATCGCGCTGATCAATCCCAGCGTGAACGAGCGCTTCATCGAGGAGGAGGAGCCGTTGCGGCTTTTCGAAACGCATGCGCGCCTCCGCGCCGGGGAGCTGGGGTATCGGTTGGAGCGCTTTTGGTATCACGAGCCCGGCGTGAGCCCGGAGCGGCTGCGCGGCATCCTGCAGGCGCGTGGCATCGAGGGCGTGATCCTGTCGTCCTCGGGGCGGGCGAATACGCGGCTTATCTTCGACTTCGCGTCCTTTGCCTTCGTGGCCGTGGGCGAGACGATTGCGGACCCGAAGATCAACCGCGTGGTCGAGTATCACTTCAACAACGGCGTGATGGCGCTGCGCGAGCTGGAGGCCCTGGGCTACGGGCGGATCGGTTTTGTGTTCAACAAGGACGTGCAGGAGATGCACGCGATGCGGCACAAAGCGGTCGCGCTGTGCCACCTCGATTCGCTGCCGGCGAAGCGACGCGTCCCGATCTTCGAATACGACGCGTGGCGCGACGACGCGTTTATGACGTGGTATCGGAAATTCCGGCCCGACGTGATCGTCTCGAACCGCAACCGGGCCTTCGAGGCGCTCGGTCGAGCCGGCGTCGCGGTGCCGGACGACGTGGGGTTCGCGCAACTCGAGTTGGGGGCGGAGCGGGAGGCGTTGGCGGGCATCGAAACGCGGTTCAACGTGCTCGGGCGAGCGGCGGTGGAGCTGCTCGTCGGCCAGTTGCACAGCCGCGAGGTGGGGCTGCCCGACGTGCCCAAGGTGCTCAAGATCGAGGGCGTGTGGACCGCGGGGCCGACCGTGCGGCGGGTCGGCCGGTAGGGGCGGGCATTTACGGTAAACAAACCGCAACGTTTGCCCGGGTGGAGCGAAGGCAAACGCTGCGGGGCGCTTTGTTTAACGTTACCATGCCCCCGCGTTTCACCTTCGCCTCCCTCCACCGTTCGCTGTCGCTGCTGCTCGCGGCCGCTCCGGCCCTCGTCGGCTGGGCGCAGGCGGCGGAGAAACCCAATTTCGTCATCATCTATACCGACGACCATCGCTGGGACATGGTCGGCGCGGCGCGCAATCTTGGCGTGCAGACGCCCCACATCGACCGGCTCGCCGAGCGCGGCATGTATTTCCCGAACTCGTTTGTCACGCTGTCGATTTGTTCGCCGAGTCGCGCGGCGCTGCTCACCGGAAAATACGGCAGCGCCAACGGCGTGATGGATCAGCGCAGCGATCTGCAGGCGGTCGAAAACACGCTCGGCCAGCGCCTCGCCGACGCCGGCTACGAGACGTCTGCGTTTGGCAAATGGCATCTCTCCGCGACGCCGCGGGAGCTGGGCTTCGGCTATGCGTCCTTTTTCTACGGTCTTGTCCCGTATTGGGATGTCGAATATGAACGCCAGGGCGAGAAGCGCGTGATCCCCGGATTCGTCGACGATGCGACCACGGCCGAGACGATTCACTATCTGAACGAAGCCCGCCGTCCCGACCGGCCGTTCTTCGTGTATTACAACTCGTTCGCGCCGCACATGGACAGCACCTACGAGTGGCCGGCGCGGCCGGAGTCGCTGGCCAAGTATCCGCCGAATCGACTGCCGCTCACGCCGACGTGGAACGACCCGCTGAACGGCAAGCCGCCCTATCTCGCCCGCAGCCGGCCGCGGTTGCGCGCGCTGGAATACGGCTACGACGATCCGAAAAACATCCTCGCGCACCTCCAGGGTTATTATGCCTCGGTCACCGACATGGATACGGCGGTCGGCACGTTGTTGACCTACCTCGACGAACACGACCTGACCGACAACACCTACATCCTGCTGATGGGCGACAACGGCTGGTTCAACGGCGAGCACGGCTTCACCAGCAAGGTGCTCGCCTACGAAGACTCCGTCCGCGTGCCGCTGATCGTGGCCGGTCCCGGCGTGAAGCCCGGCGTGAACGAAGCGCTGGCGATCAACGTCGACCTGATGCCCACGCTCCTCGACCTCGCCGGCGTCCCAGCCGATCCCGCCCTGCACGGCCGCAGCCTCGCGCCGCTGTTGCGCGGCGAGCAACCCGTCGACTGGCGCGACTATGTTTACTATGAAGCACCGCACAGCGAGCACGGCACGATGCCGCACTTGGCGATCCGCACGCAGAGCTGGAAATACATCGCCACCTACACCGATTCGACGATCACCGACCTCTGGTTCGAGGAACTGTATTTCCTGCCCGACGATCCGCACGAGAGGCACAACGTCGTGGGCGATCCTCGACTCGTGACCCAGCTCGACGACCTGCGGGCCAAGCTGCGGGAAGCGCGCGAAACCTACTCGGCGGACTATGCCGCGCCGTCGTCCTGACGGCTGATTTGAGACGCGCTGTTTTCACTGACAATCGCATCGATTCCGCATGCGCCGACGTCTCATTCGTCTAGCCTCGCGCCGGGCCGTATCAGGTTTCCATTACGTCGGGGCCGGAGACTGTGACGCTCACCGACGTGTTGGTGCGCGAGGTTGGGTTGTGTGCCGGCCCGTCCAACATCGAGATGCCGATCGACGGGTATTTCGGTCAGCCGGTGGTGGTGCGTTACGGTTGGACGGCGTGGACGGGCGCAAGCCGGTTCGATGCCGCGGGACGGCCGGCGGGGTCGTTTCGCATGGACGACTGGCCGATGGTCCCCTGACGCCCGCGCCGCCGCCAACTGCGCCCGAACGCGATGCGGCCGCGCGGTCCGGGTGCAACGTATTGCATCGACGGGAGGCTTGAGTCGAGCCCTCCGCGCAGGGCAGCATACGCCGCGCTTGGGCGATCCCGCCCGGTCGCCCTCTAACCCTGTGGATTCCGCCCCTCGCCCCGACGTCTCGCCGACCGCTTCCGCCGCGCCCGCGGCTTCCCCACGCATTTCGTGGAAAGAGCGGGTGAGTTTCGCGCTGGGCACGCTGCCGTTCAATTTTGGCGGCGCGGGCATCACCCAGATCACTTTCCCAATCTACAACCTCACGCTCGGCATGAGCCCGACGCTGATCGGGATCGTGATGGCGATCGTGCGGCTGTGGGACGGCTTCACGGATCCCTTGATGGGGTCGTATAGCGACAACTGCCGCCATCGCTGGGGGCGGCGGCGGCCGTTCATCGCGCTCGGCGCGATATTGTGCGCAATCACGTTTCCGCTGATCTGGCTCGTGCCGAGCGGGTGGGGCGGGGGCATGGCATTCACGTATTTCCTCGTGACGATGCTGCTGTTCTACACAGCCTTCACCATCTACGGGGTGCCGTATTTGACCCTTGGCTACGAGATCACGCCTGACCCCAACGAGCGGGTGCGCCTGCACGCGGTGCGAGCGGTGGTGTCGAAGCTCACGTTTTTCATTTTGCCCTGGGTCTTTGCGGTGGCGCAGTGGCCGATTTTCGAAAGCACGATGGAGGGCATGCGCACACTGGGATTTGTGATCGGCGGGCTGTTCGTGCTGCTCGCGGTGCCGACCGTGCTTTTCACGCGGGAGCGCATGGCGAAACGAGCGGCCGTGCAGCAGAAGATTCCGCTGGTGCAAGGGCTGAAACTCACGTTTCGCAACCGGCCTTTCCTTTACCTCGTCGGCATCGTGCTCGGGATGCTGGTCGGCACCAATCTGGTGAGTTACCTCGGCATTTACGTGAACAGTTATCACGTGTTCGACGGCGACACGGCCGCCGGCGCGGCGATGCACGCCAAGGCGCAGATGGTCTACGCCGTGGCGGGCATGATCGCGGTGCCGATCATCGCTCGGCTGGCGATGCGCTTCGGCAAGCTCACGGTCATTCGCTGGTGTATCGGGTGTGGTATCGTGGCATCGGTCAGCCAGTTCTGGCTGTTCAGCAACGCGCATCCACAGCTTCAATACCTCTCGATGCTCATGCTGTCGCCGAGTATTTCCGGTTTTTGGGTGCTAATCGACCCGATGAAGGCCGATACGGCGGACTACGACGAACTCACCTCGGGCGCGCGGCGCGAAGGCACCTATGCGGCGGTGGCCAACTGGATGGAGAAGACGATTTTGACCGGCACGATGCTGCTCTCCGGCGTGGTGTTGGACCTGTCGGGCTTCGACGCGAAGCTCGGGACCGAACAGCCCGAAGGGGCGATGTTCGTGGTGCGGCTGACCTTCGCGACCGTGCCGGCGATTCTGTTGCTGGTGAGCCTGGTGCTGGCGCTGAGATATCCGCTCAAGGACGACCGGGTGAGCGGCATGCGCGCCGAGCTCGAGGCTCGCCGCGGGTGAACGCGGCTCAGCAAACCGAGACACGATGCACCAAGAGCAGGACAGGGTATTCATAGGGTAATCAGCCGCAGCGGCCGCTGGCATGCGTATGTAGCTTAGCCGAGTTAATGCGGTGGCTACGAATATGTTTAGGGCTGTTCACCAAGACCGCGCAGGAGTTCCGATGGAAGAACGGGACTGACTGAGAGCGGGTGTGTCGTCGTTCGATACGAGTCTATGAGCTTTCGATCTGCCGTGAGCATGAAATCAATTTGGTTCCGTGCAGCTGTAACTAAGTGAACAGCGTCCAGCAAACGACTCTCACCGAGCATAGAAACCAGCGATTGAAGCTGCGGATCTGGGAAGGATTTAAACGCTGCTTCCAGCTGCAATTTCGTGGTGCGAAAACCAGGCCCAAGCGCGACATTGTGCAAAAAAGGAACCTCTATTTTTTCGAATGAGCAGTCGGCGAAAACGTGCCCTTCCCGGTGTGGAAACGACGAGCCAGGGGCACCGAGAAGCTCAAGCCTAGCCAGATCGCTCCAAAACAGGGCGACCTTCCCACCACGTGATGCGGCGGCGACTCTTGGCAGTAACGAGACCTCGCGCTGCAAGAACTCTCCATCAAAAACCTTGTTTTCGTAAGCGGGAGGGTGGAAACGAACTTCGTGACCACCCCAGTTGATCGTCTTAACTTGCTCGGTCGGTTGAAACGGAAACCCAAGTTGAAACACGCAGGTATCAACGTAGACGCGTGCGGGGGAATTCACTCCTTCTCTAACAGGGGCAATGAAAGGTGGTTTCGTCGACATGTCCGTAATTTGAAGGGACTTTGCAATGCGTGCTGTCCAGTGGGTTTGGGATACCCTAACCCCTTGATTCACGCTGGCGAATATTGAACTCCGAAACGCGGCTAACGGCAACGGGCATTAAAAAGGGGACGCTTCGAAAAGCGTCCCCTTGTTTCATTTGGGTCTGTTAGCGCGCGGCGCGGGGCCGGCGGGAAATCAGAAGGTGAACGAGTTGGTCAGCGCGATGACGCGGCCGTCTTGCGGGCGGTAGGTCGTGTAGGCCCAGGCGGAGTCGGCGGCCGAGGACACGTTGCGCGCGTTGATCGGATACGGATCGTCCTCGTCGAGGAGGTTGCTGATGTTGAGCTGGATCTTCCACTCGATGCCGCGGACGAGGCGGCGTTGGTAGGAGACGAAGATGTCGGTGTTGAACCGTTCGTCGCCGCGGGTGTAGCGGTTGATGTCGAACGAACCGTTTTCCTGCAGGAAGTAGCCGATGATCGGCGCGCTGCTCCAACGCACGGTGCCGCCGGCGGCGAGGCCCTTGAGGGCGCTGGCGCGGTCGAAGGTGTATTTGGCCGTGCCGCTCGCGGAATACTTGCTGGCCGGGAAGACCTGCACGTTTTCACGCGTGTTCATGAGCGCATACTCCGCCTGCATGTCCTGCACGTAGGTGCCCAGGGTGGTGGTGCCGTTGGTGCGGGTGAGGGACTGGTCCTGCGACTGGTAGAACGGGAGGTTCTCGAGATAAAACGCGCGGACGTCGGGAGCCAGGTTGGTCTGCTTGTTCTCCAGGCTCGAGGCGGAGAGGCGGATCGTCCAGTTGCGGGTGGGGTTGCCGATGATGGTCAACTCCTGGCCCTTGGCGCGGCGGTCGGCGGTGGTGAAGCCTTCGAAGAGGCGGACTTCGGGGATGATGCCGTTGTCGGCCAGGATCTCGTCGGCCGAGCGCATGTCTTGGAAGGGCGAGTTGATGCTGTTGCCGTTGGTGGCGGAGCCGAGTTCCTCGGTCTCGTAGTGGACGAGGTTGATGCTCATGCGGCCTTCGAGCAGGTCGAGGCGGATGCCGAAGTCGGTCGACTCGCCGGAGGAGGCGGGCACGTAGTTGCCGTAGAGGTCGCGGCTTTCAGTGCGGGGCGAGAAGTTGGTGGCGTAGTTGGCGGTGAAGCTGAGCCAGTCGAGGGCGTGGATGACGGCACCGTAGTTGCGCGAGATGCCTTCGACGACGCTCGGCGGGTTGGTGAACGCCGCATAGTTGGAGAGCTTGGTGCCGGCGGGGGCGCCTTCCACGAGCTCGACGGGTTCATACAGGCCGGTGCCGTCGTTTTGGAACTCGGCGTCGTAGACGCGGCGCTTGTCCTTACGCAGGCCGATGGTGGTGATGAGGTGGTCCTTCAGCCAGCGGCTTTGGAGCACGCTGTCCTGCTCGCTGAGGGTGCGGGACGTGGCATAGTCGGTGATCGGGAGGAATTTCGCGACGTAGCCGTTCATGTTGATGCCGTCGGAGTAGTAGAGATCTCGCAGGTCGCGGTGGGACGTGCGGCCGGCGGCGGGATCGAGATACTCGCGGGTGTAGAAGGCGAGTGAGCCGGTCTGGTAGCCGTTGGCGTAGCTGGCGGGATTGATCAGGCCCGAGGGTGTTTCCACGAGGGTGAGGCGGCCGCCGTTCCAGGCTTCGTCGCGCTCGTTGTATTCGTAGGCGAAGGCCAGTTGGTGGGTGCCGAACCACTCGTTGAAGTCGTCGAACGGCAGGTCATACGAGGCGGTGGCGCGGTAGTGGTCGATCTCGATGTTGCGATCGATCCAGAACGGGCGGGTCTCCATGTAGAGTTCGCCGGCGTGGGTGTTGGCGCCGAAGTCGTTGGGATCGACGAAGAGGCGGCGGTCGACGCTCATGCCTTGGCGGATGTCGTTCTCGGTGTGGCCGTAGGCGAGCTCGATGTTGAAGTCCTCGTTTACGCGGTGGGTGATGTTGACCTCGGAGATGTCCCAGTCGCTGTCGTTGATGCCATTGGGGCCGCCGATCCAGGTGTCGATCGGGTAGTCGAGGCCGAATGCCACGGTATCGCCGGTCTGGCCGTTGATGCGAGTGAAGGTGCCGCGGGCGGTGCTGCGGGTGTTGCGGATGATGCCGTCGGAATCGAGCACCCAGTTGTCGCCGTTGACCGTGGTCAGCCCCTGCGAGGCGGCGGTGGTGTTGGCGCCGTTGACGGTGACGTTGTTGTTGGACGGCACGCGGGTGACGATGGGCGAGCCGGCGTCGAGCCAGGCGGTGACGTAGTCGGTGGGGAAGATACCGCGCGGGCTGGCGCGCTCGGACTCGCGGCGCTCATGGCCGACGGTGATCTCGGTGTCGCGGGTCGGCGCCCACGTGCCGGTGAGGTGCCAGGCTTCCTGACGCTCGTAGGACGGCTGGCGGTAGAACTCCTGGTCCTCCCAGAGGGCGTTCAGGCGGATGCCGAGTTTTTGCGGGATGATGACCTGGTTGAGGTCGGTGGAAACGCGTTGGCTGCCGAGGTCGTCGGTGCGGTGCTCGACGGAGTAGGCGTTGCGGGCGAGGCGCGGCGTCTTGGTGGCGTAGTTGACGGTGCCGCCGGGGTTGCCGGAACCGGAAAGAATGGCGTTGGGGCCTTTGGAGAACTCGACGCGCTCGGAGTTGTAGGCCTCGAACTGGGCGTTGAGGTCCATGAAGTTGCGGGTCAGGACGCCGGTCTTGAAGCCGCGGATCTGCATGTAGTTGTAGTTCCAGACCTCGCGTTCCTGGCCGTCGGAGTTGAAGCCGCCGGCGGCGTTGGCTTCGACGCCGTTGGCGAAGTTGGTCAGGTCCTGGATGTCTTGGACACCGAGGTCGCTCATCAACTCGGCCGTGAAGATATCGAGGGGGTTGGCGACGTCTTTCAGCGCGGTGTTGGTGCGCGTGCCCGAGAGGGTCGAGGTGGCGAGATAGCCGATGTCCTTCTCGGTGTTAATCGTGAAAGGGCTGAGGGTAACGACGTCTTCGGGGGAGGCGTCGGCCGGAGCGGATTGCGCGGCGGCAAAGGGGGTGGCCAGTGCCACGACCAGCGATGTGGCGGTCGTAAGGACAGGCACCCGTTGAGAGAGACGATCACGGACGGTCTTCATAAGGGCTTGGGGTTCGAGGTAAGGGGGCGACTTCACGGCTTGGCGTGGTGCGTCCCCGGGTTGGTTACGCCGTGCATCAAGTTAAGGGGAGGGGGCGTAAACAATCTCGCGGAATGCGCAATGCGTTGCGCAGTGAATCGTCCGCGCGACTCGCTGACGCGGTGGGTGAGAGATCGTTATTCTGGATACACGGCGCAGGGGGACGCCGCGACTCTCGCGGTGAACTGGTCGCGTGCAAGGCATTGCATGCGTCGGACCTCGCGTTGCCAGGCCGGAGGCGACGCTATGCGGCCTCAATTCCCATGCGACCTGGCATCATCTTTCTACCCCACGGCAATCTTCAGTATTCCCAGCTGCGCCCCGAGCAACGGGCGTGGGTGGCCCGCGAATCCTACGGTCCCTTATTCGACCTGTCGGAGCGGGAGGACGCTCCGATCGCGTTTGAAGCTTCGGGCGAGACCTTGGAGATCATCGCCAATGAGGCGCCGGAGATTTTATCGAGGCTCAACACGGGTATTGGCATGGGACGCATCGAGCCGGTGGCTTCGCCGCAAACCCACATCATGCTGGCCAACATCGATCCGGCGATTGGGTTGGAGTCGTTGTGCACCGGCCTCGATACGTGGGAGCGCTTGACGGGCGTGCGTCCGGTGACCGGGTGGAATCCCGAGTGCAGTTGGGCCGGATTTATCCCCGAGATTTATCGCGAGGCGGGTTTCGAAACGCTCATCGGCGACGCCGATTCCTATCTCCTGTCGAGTGTGCCAGGGCTGCGCGAGGCGACCGGCCTGAAGTTCGACGTGCGCGGTCACAGCAACAAAAACGCGCTCTTCAAGATCGAGCGGGAGATCGCGGAGCGACCGGAAATCTTGCAGGCGCTTTTCCGCCCGAGCCAGTTGTCTAACGGCCTCAAGATCATCCTGCGCTCGGACATGATGTGCAACATCCTCCTCTGGTATCTCATGGGTGCGACCGAAGGGAACCGCGAGCAGCCCATCGCGCTGTCGGAGGTGAAGGAGACGCTGGTGCGCTGGCGCGATCGCATCGCGGGCGGCGACGGTTTCATCCTGCCTTACGCGGAGGACGCGGAATACATCGGCACGACGGCCTATTTTTATGTAAAGCAGTTCGGCGAGGCGCGGTTTTTCGAGCCGGCACCGGACAGCGTGCGGCGCTTCGCGGAGGTGTTGAAACTCTCGCGCGAGCTCGGCTTCGAACTCATGACGCCGCGACGGGCGGTGGCGCGTCACCCCGCGGTCCCGGGCCGGGGGTTCGAGTGCGTGGAAAACGGCTGCGCCTGGCACGGCGGCACGGCGAAGGCCTGGGCGAACACGCCGCAGGCGCGCATCCTCGATCCGGTTTGCCGCAGCCTGCATCAGGGTTTGGAGGCCGTGGCGGAGCATATCGGCGACGAGTTTCGGCGTAGCGCGGAGTTTCGCGACGTGATGCGCCGGCTCACCACGGCCTACGTGAGCGACGCGCGCTGGCCACCGGCGCCGACCTCGCCGGGCCGATTTAACGTGGTCGAGGCGCTGGACGCGTTGGACGGGGCCAACGATGCTTTGGAGAAGATCATGGCGGCGCGCGGCATTGCGGCTTGGCGTTCGTTGTATTCCCCGCCAATCATGCGCAGCCAGATCGCGGCCGTGCGCGACGAGTTGATGAGTTTCTCTTACTTCGAAGAGCGCAAAGAGGTGGCTAGCGGTGACGTGCGTCCGCCAGTCGCCAAGGTGGGAACCTGAATCGCCCGGCGAGGAGGCGGGCGGCGCGCCGGGAATGTAAAGTTGGCCCTGCTCAGGAGGCGACCGTCACCGCGGCGGGCGCCTTCATTGGCACCGTCGGGCCGTCGACCCAGGCGCCGTGCACCTGAATGCCGCGCGGATGCACCGGGATGCCGCTTTCGTTTTGGTAGAGCAGGCTGATGAGGAGCTCGGCGGCGTTGGCGCCCACGCCGACGTTGTCCTGGCGGATGCCCGCGACCTCCTCGACGGCGGCGTCCTTCACGTCCTCGACGTTCAGATGCGCCAGCGCGACGTCCTGCGGCACGCGCACGCCGGCCTTGCGCAGCACGGAAAGCAAACGGCGGTTGGCGGTGACGACCGCGTCGGCCTTGACGTCGCGCAACCATTGGATCGCGTCCTCGTCGCGTTCCGAGAGCAATGGCGGCAGCGGGGCGCCGCGGACCTCGCTGGCGAGCGTGCTGTAATAGCCGGCGAAGAAGCGGCCGTTGACGAATTTCTCCACGCGGGGTTCGCCGATGTAGCCGATTTTTCGGTACCCGCGTTCCCAGAGTTTCTGCACCACCATGCGGCCGTATTCGAACTGGTCGTCGCTGGAGTAGTGCAGGGCGGGTTTCTCGAAACGGGTGCCGACGCCGACGATGGTGAGCGAATCGAGCGGCAGGGGGATGGTCGTGGCGAGGCCGTCGCTCTCGTCGAAGGGGGGCACGAGCACGCCTTGGATGCCGCGGCTACGCAGCTGATTGGCGAGGCGCGTGGGGGTCTTGTCCTTGGTGCGGATGCGGTTGATCGCATAGCCGAGCCGCTGCGCCCGCTGCTGGGCACCCTGGTAAAAG
>CAXBDS010000132.1:0-14451 GCA_963974355.1 uncultured Opitutaceae bacterium | reverse complement strand
CCAAATCGTGCATTTGCTGAAGCCGCGTCGCCAAATCGGGCCGGCGGTCACCGGTGATTTCTGCGATCAACTCGGCTTGCGCGGCGGGCGCCAGGCGGTCGTGGAGCTCCAGCAGAGGCAACGTGAGTTTACCACTCTCCAAGTCAGTGCCCAGCGTCTTGCCGATGCGTTGCTCCGTGCCGAAAAAATCGGCGAGATCGTCATAAATCTGGTAGGCGAGCCCGAGCGAACGCCCAAATTTCGTTACCGCCGTCACGACCGGCGCGGGAGCACCGCCCAACAGCGCCCCGAGATGACAGGATACGCGGAAGAGCTCCGCCGTCTTCAGGTCGATCACCCGAAAGTAGTCTGCCCGTGAGACCTCGGTCGTGCCCCGCCGCAAGGTTTGGATGATTTCCCCGGAGCAAACCTTGCGGGTGGATTCCGCCACCGCCGAACACACCGCGTTGGTCGGAAACTGGGCCGCGAGGTGCAACGCGTGCGAGAAGAGTGCGTCGCCGAGTAGCACGGCGGCTTCCGGCCCGAACTGTTTGGCAGCGGTCGGACGGGCCCGGCGCACATCGGCCTCATCCATGATGTCGTCATGCACCAGTGTCGCCAGGTGCACCATCTCGATGACGGCCGCGACGCGCACCAGTTCGGGCTTCACCGTCTCATCGGACCAGCCACTGAAAAAAACGAGCGCCGGCCGGATGCGTTTGCCGGAGGTATCGATGCAGGCATCGGCCATGGCGCGAATCTCCGGTTCAAACGCCGCGACTTGCTCCCGCAGAAACGCATCCAGCGCACGCAGGTGAGGCTGCAACCGGGCGAAGGCGGCGGTAAAATTGACCGGAGTGTTCTCGTGGGTCGACGTTGACATGGACGCGGAGACGCTAGGCACCGGCGGACAATTTGCTAATCAATTAGCGTGAAAACTCCGCGTGGCGCCTCCCCCCGGGCGGCTTCCGGCTTTCCCTGCTGAGCGAAATCCCCTAGCCCCTTCCCTCCATGTCCGATTCTCCGGTAATGCTCTGCTTTATGATCGGGCTCGGGCTCTATCTCGGCAAACTGTGGCTCGACGATTGCCGCGACCACCAAGCCGGACGCGCCAACCGCCAGCCGATGCCGGGAGCCACGCCGGCCTCGCGGCGAGCCTGCGTGATCGCGGTAGCCGGCGGATTGCTGATCGTGGGAGGTGAGACCGCCGGCGAACTCGCGCTCGGGTTGAGCGAAGAGCAGTCGAAGGTCACGGTTCTCTTCGGCGTCTACACCTTGGTCGCCGCAGTGATCGAGGAAGTGATTTTCCGCGGCTATCTGGTCATCGAGGATCGTGGTCCCCGCGCCCAATGGCTCGGCGCAGTGGCGGCTTCGGTGATCTTCGCGGCCGCCCACCCCTTTCTTTGGACCAGCGGGGATGATGGCTTTGCCTTCACCTTTACCGCCAAAGGCTGGTTTAGCACCGGGGCGGTGTTCATCAGCTCGCTGTGGTTTTACGCGGCCCGCTTCGCCCCATGGAACCCCACCCGCTCATTGCTTCCGTGCATCGCGGCCCACGCCGCCAAGAATCTCGCCGTCATCGCAATCAAGGCCGCGCAAGGCTTTGTGGTCGGGCTGTGGTGACAGCCTGGGGCCAAACCGAAAGTCCCACGAAAAACCCGCCGGACGGACGTCACGGCGGGTTGAAATTCGAACGATGGGGTGCGGAGACGGAACCGATGGTGATGGTGACAAGCCACCATACAACGCCCCTTCGGATCATTGCACGGCACTCACGTCGTAGATTTCGACCAAAACCACCCCAGTCGTCGCCCCGACACCCGACACCTGCACGGTGTAGTTGCCCGGCGAAAGCGTGACGGCGATCGCAGCGTCTTTGCTACCGGCCGGTAACGCGAACCCACCGACTTGCGGCGTATAGGTCGCCACGGTCGCGGCCGATTCCCCTGTCCCCCAATTGTCATTTTCCTTCAGCACATTCGAGCCGCTGTAGAGCTTGATGGTCGGGTCCGCCAACGCGATGGAACCCAAGCTCGCGTCAAACGTGCCCAAGGTCGGCCCGACGGCACGGATAAGGAATTTGCGCGGTTGATCGCCGCCGACCACAAAACCGGTGATCATGATCTTCTCGCCGGTGCCCACTTGGCCGCGGGTCGAGAGGTTGCTCACCATCACGGAGGCATCGGCCTTGTCGCCCGCATCGTAAATTTCGATCAATCCCGTGCCGGCACCGCCGCCAATCACGGCCGTATAGTTGCCCGGCGACAGGGTCGGCAGGAGGACCGCATCGGCCGAACCGGGCACGAGCGCGAAGGCGCCCACTTTGCTCGTCGCCGCGGTCAACTCGGTGCTGGCCGCCCAGTTGTCGTTGGATGAAACCACCGCGCCGGCGCTGTTGTAGAGACTGAGAGTCGGGTTCGCGATAACTCCGCTCACCCCGAAGTTCCGCAGGCTCGGACCGATCCCTCGGATAAGGAGTTCACGTGAACCCGTGCCGAAGACCCGGAAACCGGCGATCAGCACGCTATCGCCGGCTCCCGCCACCGCCCGCGTCGACAGGTTGAGCAGACGGCCCTTGGCTTGGCCCAGCACAAATCCCGCGTTAAGGCCGGGGCCGGTCACAACGCCGCCGACGGTCGAAGTCGACGCCGTATAGTTGCCGGCAAATCGATGCCCCAGCGGCGAAGTCAGCGTGAAGGCGCCGGTAGAGCCGATCAGGCCGGACGCCGCGTCAGTCACGCTGCCGTCACTCGCCACCATGAAGATGGAGCCATCGCCGCCGACGACCGCAGTCGCCGAGCTCCCGGCGATATTGGTCAAACTGCCCGTGAACATCGCCGCCGTGAATTGCCCCGTGCTTGAAGCAATGCTCACCGGGCCGATGAACGTGCCTCCGGAGAAAGATCCCGAAACCCCGGTGGTCGCCACGTTACCCGACAACACGGTGCCGCCAGCGCTATCGAGCACCACGAAGGTCCCGTCGGCGGCGATAGGAATGCCGCTTTGTTGGAAAACCTTACCCGGGGTCTGGGTTGAATAGGTCAGCAGAGTGCCGGTGCCATCGCGCCCGACGACGAAGGAAAACTGCCCGCTATCGGATGCACCGATGTAGGTGCCGCGGTAAACCGTGGCACTCGGACTGGTGGTCTCGACTTGTGTGACGGTGACGGCAACATCAGGCGCATTGCCGGTGTTCCCCTTATTGTCAGTCGCAACCGCCGTGAGCGTGTAGCTCCCAGTGGCAGTGGGCGTCCAAGTGACGGTGAACGGCGGTGACGTGAGGGCCGCGCCGAGCGGAGCATCGTCGACAAAGAAGACCACACTCGTGACCGAGCCGTCGCTATCCGAGGCCGAGGCGGTGATCGTGACGGCTTTATTGACCGTGACCGATCCGCCATCCGACGGCGTGGTGATCGTGATCGACGGCGGCTGGTTGAAGCCCGGCTGCGGCAGGGTATCCGTCTTCCGGTCGTAAATGAAAACGTCCCGGCCGTCGTTGGTATCGGGTGAAATCAGGTTGGTCGCGTTGTGAGCCAGTCCTGAGGCCCCCTTCGCGTCCCCCGACATCGCCACAAAACGGCCGTCGCCGCTGATTGACGGCTGCAACGACGCCGGCGAACTCTGTTCACCCAGCACCCGCTGAGTCTGATAGCCAAAGCGATTCACACTAGCCCGCGAAACCACGTAGTCCCCCGCTTCGTCAAAAACACCGTCGGCGTTCCCATCGCGATCAAGCACGTAGATGTCCATCGCCCCATTGCCGTCGCGACCATCAACCTGCCCGACGTCGTCTCCCGCTAAAATATTTTCGGCCAGCGAAGCGTAGGCGACATAGCGACCATCGTTGCTGATCGACGGAGTAACGCTGCCGATTTTGTTGTTTTCGGCCGCGGGATCGGAGACCTGCGTCCCGGCGGCACTCACGCTCAGCCGCAGAGTCGTGTTGGCCATGCGGTCACGCACAAAGACGTCTGATGTGCCGTTGGTATCACCCGCCACCAAGTTGGTTGCGACCGAAGAGAAGACGACATAACGGCCATTCTCGTTCACCGCCGGATCCAAACTCGCGCCATTCGCCTGGCTCCCATCACCCGCGACACTGACTCGGCTCGTCGCTCCGGTGGAGCGCTCGACAACAAACACATCCGGCTGCCCGTTCGTGTCACCGGCCACCAGATTCGAAGCGCTGGACACAAACGTGATCACGGAGCCATCCGGGCTGATACGGGCCTTTTCACTGGCGCCATTAGGCTCGCCGCCACTGGTGCTTTGATCGACCCGGGCCAGCGTGCCGGTCTGCGTGTCGCGCACGTAGACATGATTTCGTCCGATCGCGGTGGTGCCGACGAGATTGGTGGCAGACGATTCAAAAACCACATAACGACCATCGGAGCTCACCGATGGACTCGCGCTGGCATTGTTCGCCTGAACGTTGCCCGCGCCGACATTGAGCCGGGTCGTCGTGTCGAGCAGAGTATCATAGACGAAGATATCCGCAAAATTGTTCGAGTCACCTGATACCAGGTTCGTCGCCTCGGACTGAAAGACGACATAGCGGCCATTGCCGGAAATGGCCGGATTCAGACTCAGCCCATTACCAGCTACGCCATTCGTGCTTTTGCTCACACGGGTTACGAAGCCGTTTTCCGTATCCTTAACGAAGACATCGGAGACATTGTTCGTGTCGTTATCGACCAGGTTGGTCGCCGAAGAATAAAACGCGGCATACCTGCCATCAAATGACAGGGACGGACGCTGGGATGAGGCATCGCCCACTACGCCCGACGACGAAGTGCTGTAGACATAAATGGTCGGCGAATTTGCCGGCGTAATCGTCACCTTGGCTCCGGTCAAATCTGACAGGATATTCTGCCCCACGAGCTCAAGATCGTCTTCGATCATCTCGTCGACCTTCTCCAGCACATCGATCTTCGAGAGGACGAAATAGGTTCCCGCAAAATTTTGCGGTAACAGTTGATTCCAAGAAAGCGTCCGAATGGCGTCATTGGCATTTTCAATCTGATCAATATCGAAACGCGTGAGTTCGAAGTCGTCCGCGTCGCCAAATACGGGGTTTGTCGACAGCACCACTTGAATGCGGAAGTAGGTCCCGTTGCCATTCTGCTTCGGAACAAAAGGCACGTTGGGCTCACGGTCACTGATCGAACGGTTGGTGTAAGATATCGTCATCGGAATGACCGAGAGAGGCGCAAACGTGCCGGTAGCATAGGTCAACGTCGTGAGTTGAAGATCGGGTTTGCCCACGATGGTCAGAGATTCCGAATCGGTTTTATATGAACCTATATTGATCGATGTTGCGGCGACAACCGGAGCCGAAAGGGTGACGGCGCGGGTGCCGTTAACGTAACCTGCTCCTGACGTCGTGATCGCAATCGACGAGACCGAGCCGTTGGTAACGGACGGGTTCAATGCAGCGGCGGTAGTCACAACATCACCAACTTCGGAAGAAAGAGTAGCCGTCGGTGCCCCGGAATATCCGCTACCACCGTTGGTCACGGTTACACTCGTTACAGCGTTACCGGTAATCGTCGCAGTGCCGGTCGCCGTGACGGGCGAGGCCTGCCCTAAGCCACTCATCTTTACGTTGATAAAATACTGGGCGGCCTGACTAGAACCCGAGGGAATTGTGGTGGTTATCTTTGCCGATTCCGAACCACTCGCCCCGATCGCCGGAATAGAAACAGCGGAAAAAGAACCCAAGCTGATCGTCGAAGCATCGTTACTGGAGAGACTGAGTTCAAATGTTGCCGAGCCACCAGCATACGCAGCCGTGCCGGTATTTTCGACGGTGATCGTAAACGTAACCTCCTCGCCTGGTTTGACCGAGCCCTTGCCGGCCTGGATTCCGGATACCGAAAGAGAGGACTGGGCCGAAGCCACCCCGGCTAGCGCTACGGTCAGCAGGATCAGGCGGAAAAGTGTTTTCATGGGAACCCTGGGAAATTTCGGGGTGGCAGACGTCGTGGCCCTATTTCTTTTCGGGCGCTGGCAGGAATGGATCGGACCCGTCGCGATAGCCGGGTAACTCGTCGCGCTTGAGCCCCGTCGCCCGGATCGCCCGGGAATCGAAGACCTCCTCAATCGGCGCGCCGTCAGACGATACCGTGCGCGCGGTAATGAAGATGAGCAGATTGCGTATCGTCTCGTTCTTGCTGTCGGAGCGGAAGAGCCGCCCCAACACCGGAATCGACCCGAGCACCGGCACCTTCGTCTGGCCATTCTGCGTATTGTTTTCGATGAGTCCGCCGATGCCCATCGTGTAACCGTCGCGCAAGGACACCTGCGTGCGAGCCTTGCGCGTGGCGATAATCGGAATCTCCGCCCCGCTGGCGCCCCCGAAGCTGGTGGTGCCGGACTGGCTGCTGACTTCGGGTTCGATGGTGAGCTTAATGAAGCCTTGGGCGTTCACCTGCGGCGTCACCTTCAGGATAATGCCGATCGGGCGATACTCGAAGCCGCTGACCTCGAAGGTGCCGCGTTCCGCATTATACGTGTAACTGGGGATCGGATACTCCTCGCCGACGTTGATCTGGGCCTCCGTGTTGTTGAGCGTGACGACCGTGGGATTGGACACCAGCTTCGTGTCGTTTTGCTGCTTGAGCGCGCTCAGAACGATATTGAAGTCGCTGGCGGAAAACACGGCCGAGGTGACCCGCTCCGTCGTGCTGCCGGTGATGAGCGAGTTAACCGCTTCGGCCAAACCGGAGTTCAAGGTGGTATTTTCCAACTCCGCGACCGTCGAGCCCGTGCTACCCGCGGAGGTGCTGGAAGTCGTGTTCGAACCACTCGAAAGCACCCCGTTCGTAGAAGTCACCGTGCTGTTGGCTCCATTGCTTGAGGCACGATTGGTTCCGTTGTTCGTCACCAAGTTATCGCGATTAGTGGTGGTGGTCGAACGGGTGTCGCTCACCCGGTCATCAGCAGTCGACCCTTCGGTGCGGTTGTAGGTTTTACCCAGGTCACCGGCTCCGATTTGGAAATTCTGCAATGAGGCCCAGTTAACACCGATGTTCTTGATGTCACGGTTGGTGACCTCGACAAACTTGGACTCGATCATGACCTGATCCGTCGCCGTATCCAACTTTTCGATAATCGGGCGGATGCGACTCAACTGCGACGGTCGCTCGGTGATCACCAAGGCGTTGCTGCGGGCATCAACCACGATCCGACCGCCGGCGGCCGGATCGACCAGCGGCGCGATCGACGCCAGAATATCGCCGGCCTTCGCGTAGTTGATGATAAAAACCTCCGTGGTGGTGGGCTCTTGCGCCAGCGACTCTTGGCTGACGATTTTGATGATATTCCCCTCTTCGACGTAGGTGTAGCCGACTGGCGACAGCGAAACTTGGAAAATCTGGCGCCACGTCACGTCACGCAGCTTGATCGACGTGCGGCCCTGCAGGGTGTCGGGCACCACCAAGTTCAGCTCAAACAGATCGGCGACATTGCGCAGGATGTTGCGGATTTCCTCATCGGGGAAATCGACCGACAGGGTGTCTTTGCTCCGCGCCACCGTGCCCGCGTTGTTGTCGCTCTCTAAGATGACGACGGGAGACTCGACCAATGGGACCTCGGATGCGTCGGGTTCCGGCGTCGCCACCGCGGGGTCGGCGACCATCCCGGGCTCGACTAACGGCTCGACCGCGGTCGGCGCGACGGACGTCTGGGCTCGCAACGCAGGGAGAAGGGCGAGGACCGCCAAGGCAGGTAAGAAATTGCGGATTCTCATGGGTCGGTCAGTTGCCGGATTTTATGGGGCGAGTGAGCTGCGCATCGTTGAGCCGAAGCGTGAAGCTCGCCGGCTGGATGCGGGTGATGAACAATACGTAAGGAACGTCTTGAAAGGTAATTGGGAGCGCATCGCCCTCTTTGACCTTCTTTTGACCGAAGAGCAGTAGAGACTGTCCCCCCACGATCATCGTGCCGGATGGCGTGATCGAGGGCGCGATCAGCTCGAGCAGATCCTGGTCACTGGAGGGGCCGCGCAACTCGACCGGCGCGGCGGGGTTGGCGGCCGGGGCGGGAATCCCGGCACGGGAAAATGCGTTCGGCGAAAACGGATTATTAAGAGTTTCCGGCAGGGCTTCGCCTTCGGAAATCGTCACGAAGGCCCGCGCCTGTTCCACGACCGCGGCTCGTTTGGCCGGCGCAATGAGATCGGAACGCTGCGCCCAAAGCGCCCCCGGCACCAACGCAGACCCAAGAACGAGCGTGCGGATAAAATGGCGGTGACCAGTCAGGTTCATGATTTTGCCAGAAGCTTAAGGTTCAGGGTCATCAACAGCACCGGCTCACCATTCGCGGCGCTGATCGAGGCCGGCCCGGAACTGGGCGAAAAACGGGCGGTGTCGACGCGAGCGAAACGACGACCTTTTTCGATGGCTCGCAACAGGGTCAGCAGCTGCCGATACGTGCCCTGAGCGCCCAACACGAAGGGCGCCTCCACGTAGGTCGCCTGGGTTTTCGAGACCGAAACGCTTTCGGGCCTGAGCTCAACAATCTTGATGCCATACTCGGCTTCCAGTTGGTAAAAATACTGGAGGTTGTCGGCCAAGGCGGAGCGATCGATCGCCCGCGCGTTGATCTGGGCAACCGCCCCTTCCATCGCCGCCAACTGCTCGTCGAGGAGCGCGCTGTTCTTGATATTATTCTGCCCTTTTTCGCCCACCGCAGTGCGTTCCTCCAAAGTGGTTTCCAGCTCCGGAATCGTGCCGGAACGAACATACAGCCCGATGGCCAGTAAAACCGCCACCAACCCGCAACTGAAGCCCACCGGATGCTTCTTGAACGCCGTAACAATGTCTTGGGAGGTCAGGCTCATTTTTTCACGGGGTAGTTCAACGCGATCGCGATCGTGATGCGACCTGACGTGGGATCGCGCTCCAAGCCGGTCATGGTGATATCCGCAAACATCGGACCATATTTTTCGTCCTTGCGCAGCTGGTCGACATACTGGGACGCGTAACCGGAAGCCAGCTCCGGCGCACCGCGCACGACGCCGGTGAGCACGACGCCCACGGGCCGAAAATCCACCTCGGTCAACGCGATGTTATCCGGGAGTTCGGCCCCGAGGTGGAGTAAAAAATCTGACACGACGATCTGGGACGAGACGAGCGTGGACGCCTCTTTGACGAGTCTCTCCGCCGCCTGAAACTTGCGGAACTTCGCCACGGCTTCTCCACTGGCGACCCGATCCCGCTCGATGGTCGCGTCCCAGATCGCGATGTCGCCACGCAAGGTCTTGATTTCAAATTCCCGAAACGCAAAGAGCAGCGCCATCACGATGGCGACGAACACCGCCGCCCCGTTAATAAAGAACGCCGTGCGCACGACCTTCAGGTCGGGCAGCTTTTCGTAACTACGGAAATTGGGATGCCAGGCGAGACTCGCCGACGCCCCATTCTCACGCTTTTTCTTCGGAGGGGGCGGCATGATATTGGACCATTAGGCTGAACAATCCCAACCAGCGGCGGGATAAGGGCGCGCCAGCGACGCGATCGCCCAGCGTGATTTTGTGCGACTCCAGCCACTCCGGCAGATCGAGCACCAAGGGCGCAACCGCCAGCTGAGAGGCGATGGCGCCCTCCAACCATTCGAGTTTAGGCGGCAAGAGGGTGCAGATGACTTGGCCAATCGATTGGCCCGTCTGCACCTCGAAAAAGCCAATCGAGGATTGCAGCTCGCGGAGGAGTTTTTTGATCAAGGCCGGCCCCATCCCCGTGAAATCGAAGGTGTTCGAATAAAACAGCTTCTGCGCAGATTGCTCGTCCTTAAGCCCCAGCTCCTTCTGCACCACCGGCACCATGGCCTCCAACCCCTGTGGGATCGGGCGCGAGGCCTCCAGCCCGTTGGCCGAAATAATGTAGGAATGGGTGGTTTTGAACCCCATCTCCAAGACCAACGTCGGCGCCGGCAGCGTCTTAAACTTCGCGTAGTCGATCAACGCGCCGACCGTGGAAACCGATCCCACCTCAAGTCGGTCTGGATAAACGCTGCGCTCCAAAAGCGCATTCTGATGCGGCAAAACTTCATCCAAACGCATCCCACACACCCCTACCTCGCCGTGCGCGGGCTTCGCCATGTCATATTCCAACCCGTCGGCCGAATTGACCAAGGCCATGATATACGCCTCGGGATCGATCCGAAACTGCGACGAAATCAAATCCGTCATGTAACCCGCCTCCTTGATGCGTTTCAGGTCGAGCGTCAGTCGCCGCAACAAGCGGTTTTCGGGATAGACTCCGCATACCGCCTGCAAGAGCGCGTTGCTGGCCTTTTTCGGCAGATATTGCGCCATCACCTCTGCCCACGCATCCGCGTCCTCCGGGGCGACTTCCGTGATATCTTCGATTACCCGAGGGCCGGATGGCGCGCTCGTGCGGGCCAAGACGATCAGCGATTCGTTTTGGTCGACAAAAAACCCTTTGGATTTGGGGGCAAAAAGCATGCGCTACGACAAGGCGTAAGTGATAAGCAGAAATCTCGCCCACCAACACCCCGTGTAAAAACAAAACGAGACAGCGGGTAGAGAGGATGAAGTTTTCCAGATTACCATCGGCCAAGACAAGCGAATATGAAGCCTTTAAACCATTGGCACTCGGGATTTACCATTCATTGACCGGCTTCCGAAACGGCCCCACCGAGGCGGATTGGTGCACAAAAAAATCCGACCCCAGAAGGGTCGGATTGGAAAAGACGAGACGAACCGTGAGGGTCGCCAACGCGCGAATCAAACGAGAATTACCACGAACGCTTCTTATGGCGATTCGCCTTCAAGCGCTTGCGACGCTTGTGTTTGTTCATCTGCAGACGGCGCTGTTTCTTGAGATTACCCATGGTTCAAAGACAAAAAAGGTGCGATTTAAAAAAGAGTCGGTCAAACTGCGCCTTTGACCGAGCCCTGTAAAGCTCATTCTGGGTCCCGGATCTCCACCCAGTCTCCCAAGGCCGACGAATAAACCCAGCAACGCACCGTCGCGGCGGGGAAAATCGGGCTCACACAGGCCGCATAAGCACGCAGCTGCGGGGCATATTCCAACGCCAAACGCCGCAGGGTATCGGTCGGCGTTTCACCCTTCCGCCGACGATTGGTTTTCCAATCCACGATCCACACCTCGTCGGCCTCCCGATCTTGGAGCACCAAGTCGATTACCCCATCCACCCAGGCCGACTCGTCCACCGGCGCAAACACTCCGATCTCCGCCTGCCGCGACCAGCGGGGATCCGCCAAAAGCGCCCAAACCTCGCTCGACCGAAACCGTCGCCATTCCTCGCGACCCCGCTCGGCAAATCCAGCCGCCGCGGCCGCCGTCAACCGCTCTTCCCCGTAGGCGTCCCACGCATCGCCGGAGGCGGACCAGGGCAACAACTCCATCGTCTCGTGCCACCACAGCCCATAGTCGATCGCTTCTTCGCCGCCGATGGCCAACGTAAGATCGGCCCCGCTTTCATGCCGAGCGCTGCGCGTCAAATCGGGCTTGATCGACAATTGGTGCGGCAGTCGCCGCCGGGGCAGATCCGGCAAGGGCCGGTCAGCGCCCCGCTCACCGCCGCCCTCCGCCGCCTGCACCTCCGCAGCTGCCACCGCGTCAGATCGCTCGGCTCCATCGAATTCACCCCCGCTTGACCCTTCCGGCATCAAGATTTCCGGCAACGCATCCAGCACCGCCGCCCCCCCCCACAACTCCGCAAAGCTCGGTCGCTCCCGCTGCCGCCCCCCAAAATCCGCGGCCCACGGCACGATCAGGCCGACGCGCGGTCGTGTAAGCGTCACGTAGAGTAAGCGGGCCAACTCCCGCCACCGCTCATTTTCCCGCGCTGTTTTGGTGTCACCCGGCAAGCTGCCCCCATCAAAAAAGACCCGCAAGTCGCCGCCCGTCTGCGCAATCACGCGGAAACCGGTTTCGACGAATTTGCCGATTCCCCGCCAGATCCCGAGCACGATGACCACCGGCCACTCCAAGCCTTTAGCCGAATGTGAGGTCAACAAATTGATCGCGTCGCCCGAGGGAATCCCGGCCGGTCGTCCCTGATCGCGTCCCGCAGTCAGATGCTCCGCCCAGTCCCGTGGTCCCCAGCCCTCCGCGGCGTGCTCCGCGGCTTCCGCCAAAAGGCGCGTCAACTCCCCGCCCCCGCCCGCCTCCAACGCCGCCACGCGTTCCGCCAACCGGGTTGCCGTCACCAGATCGCGCACGAATTGCTCCAACGCCACGCCCTCGTCATTGGCTTGCAACACAAAGGGCCGCAGACACCTCAGCGCCGCCGCCACGTCAGGCGAGTGCACCTCCGGCTCACCCCAATTAAACGTTTCGTGACGCCGCAACTCCCCCGCAATCACAGCATCGCTCACCCCGAAAACCTCCCGCAACACGCCCACCCACTCGAACGTGTTTTCCGGATCCGCACACACCGCAGCCAAGCCGTTTAACCACGCGTAGACGGGTTGCTCGGCGTTGCGCACTCGCCGCGTCTGCAACGCCACCGTGAGCCCCGCCCGCTCGAATTCTTCCCGCGTCACCGCCAACCAATCGTTCCGCGGGGCCAATACGCAAACGTCGCCCCAGACGCTCGCGCCGACGCCTGCCGGACCATGCTCCGCCAACCACGTCGCGACCTGCCGGGCCTCCTCGATCTGCCAAGCCGCCACACCACTCGGCGACTCCGCCGGTGCGGCCAACGGCAGCCGCGCCACAAACCCGCCGGCGTTACCCGGCCCGGCCGCCAACGGAGCGTAGGGAACCTGTAGATACGCCGGCGCGGCACCTTCCTCCGCCGGCGGCCCGAGGTTGTGATCGCGTCCTTCGCCAAAAGCGGCGGGCAGCGTGGCGTTGAGCGTGGCGATGACCGCCTCGGGCGCCCGAAACGTTACCGTAAACTCAAGCAGCTCGCCGCCATTGCTACGCTCGAAAGCCGCGAGGTGACGCAGAAAATTCCCGACCTCCGCCCGACTCCCGTAAATCGCCTGCTGACCATCCCCCACCAGACAAAAGTGGCCCGACCGCGGCGGCGCCCCGCGCCCCTCCGGCCAGGTCCCGACCGGCTCCCCGACCGGCCGCGTCGCCTCGACCAAAACGGCAAACTGGCTCGCATCCGTATCCTGCGCCTCATCGAGAATGATCCGCCATCCATCCGCACGGATACGGTCCAGGGTCACCGGATCGCGCAACACCGCCAAGGCCGCGTCGATCTGATCGGCAAAGGTCTGCACGCCGCGCTCGAACCGCCATTCCCGATACCGATCCGACAGCTCCGCCGCCAACCGCGCGGCCGCACTCGCCAACCAGTTCTTCAACGGTTGCATCCAAGCATCGGCGGCCGCCACGATGCTCTTCGCGCTGCCGCTCGGCTCGTAAAGCGGCAGGAAGCCATCGCCCGCGCTCCACGCATCTTGCCACGCCCGCGCCGAGGCTTGGCTCGCCAGAATGTTGTCCGTCCCTCGGCCCTTCGCCGGCACATCCAGCAACGCCGCCAGGGCCGCCCCCGCCGGCATCGGCGCTGGTCCCGCCGGCCCTCGCGCCATCAAAACGCGACTTGCCCGATCATCTAGCCCGCGCGCCAACGCAAAACAGTTTTCCAACGGCACGTGACGCAGGAACGCCGCCAACTCCTCGGCCGTCAGCGATCGAAAAGTCATCGCATCGTCCTCCAAAAATGCTTCCCACAACGCGTCATCGTCCTCCTCGACCACCTCGGGATTCAGATTGATGCCGAGGTTCTGACCATATGTCTGCGCCAGCTTGAGACAGAAGCTATGGATCGTGCCAAAGAACGCCCCGTCCAACAGGTCGAGCGCCGCGAGATTGCCAGCCGCCCCATCCGTCGCCGCCAGCCGCCGTCGCAACACACTGCGTGCCCGCTGCCCGATCTGCGCCGCCGCCTTGCGCGTGTAGGTCACCACCGCCGTCCGCGCCATCGCGCCTTCCCCGGCCGCCGCGAGCGCGAGCGAGGCGAGGCGTTCCGAGATCGCCGTCGTCTTGCCGGAACCGGCATTCGCACTCACGGCAAAATTCACCGCCAACTCGTCGCGGAAACGCGCCCGCGCTCCCGCATCGACCAGGGGCTCTCGTTCGCGGGCTGGCTCAGCCATCATTCATCTCCTCCCCGCCGTCGCCGTCGTTGCCCTCACCCGCGCCAAACGTGGTCGTCCACTTCTGCTGCAGGATCGCCGCCGCGATCGGCACACTCGCCAACGGCCAGGTAAACCCGCTCGCCCCAAACCCTTTGTCGTCGGGCGTCAGCGCGCCGTAGATGCCGCGATCCAGCATCTGTTCCAAGCGCGCCAGCAAGCCCAGAGCCTCGTCAAGTTCGTCCATCCCCAGCGCCGTCGCCCCATCGGTTTTCGGCTTGAGCATCCACACACGCCCGGCGTCGGCGCCCCCTTCACGCAGCGCCGCCAAATAAACCCCGAGCTGCAACGACGCGCCATGCTTCGCCATCCGCCGGGCCGAGAGC
>CAXBDS010000131.1:0-14646 GCA_963974355.1 uncultured Opitutaceae bacterium | reverse complement strand
GCTCGGCCAGCGCCGCGTGCGCCTGCGTCACCAATGCATGATCGTGGGCCGCGATCACGTCGCGACCAATGCCATCGAGGTAATCCATCGCCGCGTGCAAGGCGATCGCGTCGGCCACATTGGGAGTGCCGGCTTCAAATCGTTCCGGGGAGGGTTTCCACGTGCTGCCGCCGAACTCCACTTTGCCGATCATGCCGCCACCGCCCTGCCACGGCGGCATCGTATCCAGCAACGCCTTACGGCCGTAAAGCACGCCGATGCCCGTCGGGCCGGCCATCTTGTGCCCCGAGAAAACGAGGAAGTCGCAACCGATGGCCTGCACGTCGACCGGTTCGTGTCCAACGGATTGCGCGGCATCGATCAGCGTCAGCGCCCCCACGGCCCGCGCCTTGGCACAGAGTTCGGTCACGGGGTTGATCACGCCCAAGGTGTTGGAAAGATGGGTGAACGCGAAAAGCTTCACCTCAGGGGTCAGCAGACGATCCAGCGCCTCCCGATCGAGCCCGCCTTCGGCATCGCCGCCGACCACCGGCACGTAACGCAAGATCGCGCCGGTGCGTTCAGTGATGAGCTGCCATGGCACGAGATTGGAGTGGTGTTCCATCTCGGTGATGAGCACGACGTCGCCAAGTTTCAGGTTGGCCGCGCCCCAGCTCTGCGCCACGAGGTTGACCGATTCCGTGGTGCCGCGCGTGAACACGATCTCGGCCGAATCGGCGGCGTTGACGAACTGGGCCGCACGGCGGCGCGCCGCCTCGTATTGGTCGGTCGATCGCATCGACAACGCGTGCAGACCACGATGCACGTTGCTGTTATCCTCGGTGTAGTAGCGCGACAACGCGTCGATCACGGCGCGGGGCTTCTGCGTCGTCGCCCCATTGTCGAGGTAGACCAGCGGATGACCGCCGACCTGTTGGTCGAGCACGGGAAAATCAGCGCGAAAGCGGGAGAGGTCAGTCATGCGAAACAAAAGTCAACCCACCGGATCACCCGATCACTTCGTCGGGCTTTTGCAGCGCATCGATCGCCGCGTGCCAGGACAACGTCGCGCACTTGATGCGGGCCGGGAAGGCATGCACCCCGGCAAACGCGGCGGCTTCGGAAAACTCCTCGGGCTCCTGGCCGGTGGTCACGATTTCCTTGAACGCCTCGAACTCCCTACGGACCTCGTCGAGCGTTTTGCCGACGACCTGCGTGGTCATGACCGAGGCGCTGGCTTGGGAAATCGCGCAGCCCGCCCCCTCAAAACCAATCGCACCGATGCGGTCGCCATCCATGCGCAGATAGACGGTGCAATTGTCCCCGCAAGTCGGGTTGTCCCCCGACGCCACCCGGTTGGCCTGGGGCACCCGCCCGCGATTGCGCGGGTGTTTGTTATGGTCGAGGATAACCGTTTGATAGAGATCGCTGAGCTCGGACATGGAAACGCGCAATGTCAGCAGGCTCCGCCAGTTTGGCAACCCTCGGCTAGAAACGGCCCCGGGAGTGGCGCCCACCCCAGCTACACCGCCAAGGCATGACGCTTCGCCCCCGGCGCCGACGCCGCATCGAACCGCATGGCGATAACGCGTAAAAGTGGTTCTCCCTTCGGCAACACCTCCACCCCGGTCGAGGTCACCCGGACCAAGCCGTCGTTCTCAAGTTCACCCATACTCGCCAGTTCGGGGGCATAGTCGGCGGGCACATCGATCCCCGCTTCGGTTCTCAGGCGGGCAAAATCCAGGCGCCGCTGACACATGATATCCATCACCAGACGGCGCCGGCGGTGGTCCTCGGGGCTCAAGCGATAGCCCCGCTCCACCGGAAGACGCCCGGCGGACAACGCCTCCCGGTAGGCCGCCAAGGTTTTAACGTTCTGCCGGTAAGTGTCCCGCGTCTGGGAAATCGCCGACAGCCCAAAGCCATAGAGCGACGCTCCTGCATGCGTGCTATAACCTTGGAAGTTGCGATGCAGGGAGCCTGCCCGCCGCGCCTTGGCCAACTCATCGCCAGGCCGGGCGAAGTGATCGAGCCCGATGTCCTCATAGCCGGCCGCCAGAAGGCGACGCCGCAGGGCGGCAAACTGCGCGAGTTTCTCCTCGGGCGAAGGGAGCTGCCCGCGTTGATCGAAAATGCGCTGGGCCGGCTTCACCCACGGAACATGCGCATAACTGAACACCGACAGCCGATCAGGCGCCAAGGCCGCGACGTCGTCCAACGTGGCCTCAAGCGTCGCCACGGTTTGGCGGGGCAACCCGTAGATCAGATCGAGATTGATCGATCGCACTCCGATCGAGCGAAGCGCTTCGACCGCGCGCCGATTCATCTCCTGCGGTTGGACGCGGTGGATCGCCTGTTGGACCGCGAGCTGCGTATCCTGCACGCCGAGCGAGGCCCGATTCACGCCCATCATCGCGAGCGCGTGCCGGTGCCCGGGAGTCAGCGTGCGTGGATCGATTTCGACACTGATTTCCGCCTCGCCGGAAAAGACAAACGACATCCGCAGCATCTGGTGCAATCGAACGAGTTGGCTCGGGCTCAAAAACGTCGGCGTGCCTCCCCCCAAATGAAGCTGCTCGACTCTTCGCTCCGGATCGATCTGCCGGACGGTCAGCTCGATTTCGCGTTCCAGATCATCGAGGTAACGGTCGGCCATTTCGGCGTGGCGGGTGATGATCGTGTTGCAGCCGCAATACCAACACCGCGACGCGCAAAACGGCACGTGCACATACAACGAAAGCGGGGTCGCGCGACCGGCGGGAGCATTGTCGTCCGCCAAGGCTTTTCCCACGTCCAACGCGGCCAGATCATCACTAAACCGGGTCGCCGGTGGGTAAGAGGTGTAGCGCGGTCCGGGCACCGCGTATTTGCGCACCAGCGCGAGATCCAAATCGGTCGTTTCCAGGGCGGGCAGTTCGGTCGGGTAGAACATGGGACAGGACCGCATCCTGCCTCAAACGCCCGCCAAACGCTCGGCGCGGCTTGGTCGACGCTGCGCAGAAATTGCCCGGCGCGAGTGCCGAGCCCTCCCCTTCCCGGCGAGCGCCTAGTTCGGGATCACCAGATCCATGCCGATCTGCAGGTCATTCTCGCTGCGCATCCGCGTGCGGTTGGCGGTGTAAATATCCCGCCACCGCGAACGGTCACTGTAGTAACGCTGCGCGAGATTATAGAGCGTATCACCCTTGACGACCGTGTGGGAACGGTTGCCCGTGGCGGCGGCAGGCGCGGCGGCCCCCGGTCGGGTCGGCGGAGCCAATGTCGTCGGCTCCGGCTCGAAGGGGGCGGGAGAAATCGGCGAACGCTCCAAGGCCGCATACGCCGGGGTCGTCGTGACGGGCGAAGTGTTCACGGCCGAGACGTTTGGCGTCGAAAGATCCGCAACCGTGCCACGCGGAGCGGCCGCGGTCTGGCGTGCGTTGGTGCGGGCGGCGGCCAACGCGTTTTTCAGCTCGGTATTCTCCTGCTGCAGGCGTTCCACGACGTCCAGCAGGTCGTTGCGCCGCAGTTGATTCTCCATCGGTTGCGCCGGCAAGGTGCGCGCAAAGTCTCGCGTGGCGGCATCGATCCGCTGCCGAACCAACCCCGCCTGGGGCGAATTGGGCTTCAACTCGTTAAACTTTCGATAGTAGTAAATCGCCGCGATCGGGTCTTTGATTTTCTCCTGGTAGAGCAAGCCGACTTCGAGATGAGATTCCGGCGCCTCTTCGCCACGCTTCTCGATGACCTTTAGAAAGGCTGCCAGCGCTTCTTGATCGCGGCCTTGGCGCAGGAGTTCTTTGCCTCGGCGGAAACCGGTTTCATCTACCTCCGCGGTGAAGCTGCCGGCGGCAGGTTGATCGCACCCGGCCAAAAACAACACGAGACCGGCCGCCCCGCCGAGGAGCAGCAAGCGAAGGGCCACTGAACAGTAAAAGGATTTGATCGCCACTGGGATGCTCCTAAGTCTCGCGAAGCTTGTCCCGACTCAAACCCTAAATGGCCGTCCTTCCCAAATCTGCTCTTCGCCGCGCCCGCGCGTGCATCCGCTTGGAAATCGAAGCGCTCGAAGCGACGGCGAAGGCTCTGGATCTGGACTTCGTCGCCGTCGCAACGGCCATCGCCGCAGCCAACGAACGGCGGGCGAAACTGATCTTTTCTGGCGTCGGAAAATCCGCCCATATCGCCCAGAAACTCGTGGGCACCTTCAACAGCACCGGCGTGCGTTCGTGTTTCCTTGATGCCACCCAGGCGCTGCATGGCGACCTCGGGCTGTGCGCGGAAGGCGACGTCGCGCTGTTGTTCAGCAACAGCGGCCAGTCGGAGGAAATTTTGCGGCTGTTGCCCCTGCTCAGCCGGTTCGGCGTCAAAACCATCGCCTGCACCAGCGAACCCGCCTCCGACCTCGCGAAGAACGCCGATCTGCGCCTGCTCTACCGGGTGCCCCGCGAGGCGTGTCCGCTCGCCCTTGCCCCCACGGCCAGCACCACCGCCGCGATGGCGACGGGGGATGCGTTGGCGATGGTGTTGCTCGAAGCCCGGGGCGTCAGCCGGGAAGACTTCGCTAAATTTCACCCCGCCGGCAATCTGGGCCGCGTTCTGCTGCTCCGTGTCCGTGACATCATGCGATCCGCCGACCGGCTACCCATCGCGGCCGATACCGTTTCCACGCAGGATGCCATTCTCGCCATGACCAAAGCCAAAAGCGGCAGCATCGCGCTGGTGAATCCCAAGGGAGGCAAACTCACCGGGATCCTCACCGATGGAGACTTCCGCCGCAGCGCGCTCACCGGACCGGATTTCCTGCACCAACCCGTCAAACGCTTCATGACTCGATCGCCCAAAACCATTCGCGAAGACGCCCTCGGCGTGGACGCCTTGCGCATGTTTGAAGCGCACAAGATCGATGATCTGATCGTGGTCGATGCCAAGGGCCGCCCGGTCGGGCTCGTGGACGGACAAGACCTCCCCAAACTCAAAATCGTGTGAAGGAACCCATCCGTGTAGGGATCATCGGCCTGGGCGGTTTCGCCGGGGCCCACCACCGCGCCATCAAGAACCTGGAGTCCCGGGGCGAGGCTCGCCTGATCTGCACCTGCGACCCCGCCGCCGCCCACTTCGACGCTCCGCGCCAAGAGTTCCATCTCGCCGAACGCGGGGTGCAGGTTTTCGACGACTATCGGAAGATGCTTGAGACCTGCGGCGGTCAGCTCGACCTGATCATCGTGCCGACCCCGATTCCCCTGCATGAGGAAATGCATCGTGCCGGCGTCGAACGCGGCATCGCCGTCTATCTCGAAAAACCGCCCACCCTCGATTACCTCGAACTCGAGCGCATGATCAGCTGTGATCGCCTCGCCCGCCACGCGACGCTGGTCGGTTTCAATTTCATCATCGAGCCCCCGCGATTGGCCCTGAAAAAGCGCCTGCTGGCCGGTGAGTTTGGCGCCCTGCAAGAAACCCGGATGCTCGGCCGCTGGCCACGCCCGACCAGCTACTTTGAGCGTAACGGCTGGGCCGGCCGCCTCCATGGCAACGACGGCCGGGTGATCCTCGACTCGGTGCTGGGCAACGCCATGGCGCACTACGTGCACAACATGCTGTTCTGGGCCGGCGGTCCGGAGCTCATGAGCTGGGCCGCGCTCGACACCGTGCAGGCCACCCTCCATCGCGCCTACCGTATCGAAGGTCCCGATACGTTCTTCGTGCAGGCCCGCACCCACAGCGGCATCGCCATGCGCTACGCATTGACTCATACGCGCACCCCGGTGAGCGCCCACTCCGAGACCGTGGTGTGCGCAGACGCGACCCTCGACTATCAAGTCGGCTCAGGCGGCCAAATCCGCTGGAACGACGGCCGCATCGAGCCGATCGCCCCCGAGCGTTTCGAGACGCTCGAAGCCAATCACCTCGCCTATTTCTCCTACTTGCGCGGGGAAACGGATCGGCCGGCCACGCGCCTCGTGGACAGCCGCCCGTTCGTCATGCTCAACAACCTCGCCTTCGTTTCGTCAGAGGCGATTCACACGTTCCCGACCGAGCGGATTGGCACTTATCGTGATGAACGTGAGCAAAAGGATTATCTGGAAGTTGCCGGACTGACCGCCGCCCAAGACGCGTTTCTGGCGACCGGCGCGTGGCCGAATGAACTGGGTTCCCCGGCCGACGGACCGGCCGCCGTCAGCGCCGCGGATCTTGATCGTTTCCACCGCACGGTGAAGGCCCTGGCCAAGCCCGAGTCGCCTTAACCGCCCCTCAAGGCCCGCTACTTTCTCGCCGCCACAGCGCGCTGTGGGCTCCCCTTTTTTCGTTTCCGCCCCAGACTTTTCTTTGCCATGGCCACGCCTCCCTTCTCCTACCAAGACCCGCTGCCGCTGGGTCCCGATACCACGGAATACCGTCTGCTGTCTCGCGAAGGCATCTCGACGACGACGTTTGAAGGCCAGCAGATCCTGAAAATCGCCCCCGAGGCGCTGGCCTACCTCGCCCAGCAGGCGTTCCATGATTGTTCGTTTACGCTGCGCCCCGCCCACCTGGAGCAAGTCCGCGCCATCCTCGACGACCCCGAAGCCTCAGAGAATGACCGCTACGTCGCGCTGACCCTCCTGAAGAACGCCGAAATCGCCGCCCAAGGTATTCTGCCGTTCTGCCAAGACACCGGCACCGCCATCATCATGGGCAAGAAGGGCCAGCAAGTCTGGACGGGGGCCGACGACGCGGAGTGGCTCTCCAAGGGCGTCTACGAATGCTACACCAAGGAGAACCTGCGCTACTCGCAGACGGCGCCCTTGGACATGTTCAAGGAGACCAACACCGGCACCAACCTGCCCGCGCAAATCGACCTCTACGCCACCAAGGGGGCCGAATACAAATTCCTCTTCGTCGCCAAAGGCGGCGGCTCAGCCAACAAAACCTACCTCTACCAAGAGACCAAGGCGCTGCTCAATCCGAAGAGTCTCGAAAAGTTCTTCCTCGAAAAGATGAGCTCGCTGGGCACCGCCGCGTGTCCGCCGTATCACCTCACCTTCGTCATCGGCGGCACCTCGGCCGAAACCTGCCTGAAAGTGGTGAAGCTCGCCTCGACAAAATACTACGACGCCCTCCCCACCACCGGTGACGCGCACGGCCGCGCCTTCCGCGATCTCGACGCCGAGGCGCTCGTGCTCAAGCTCGCCCAAACCACCGGCATCGGCGCCCAGTTCGGCGGCAAATATTTCGCGCTCGACGCCCGTGTCGTTCGCCTCCCCCGCCACGGCGCGTCCTGCCCGGTGGGCATCGGCGTCTCGTGCTCGGCCGACCGCAACATCAAGGCCAAGATCAACCAAGACGGCATCTGGCTGGAGCAGATGGAAACCAATCCCGGCCGGCTCATCCCCGAAGAGCTCCGCCTGCTGAAGGACGACAACGTCGTGAACATCGACCTGAACCAGCCGATGCCCGCGATCCTCGCCGAGTTGAGCAAACATCCCGTCACCACACGCGTTTTGCTCAACGGCCCCCTGGTCGTCGCCCGCGACATCGCCCACGCCAAACTTAAGGAACGCATCGACGCCGGCCAAGGTCTGCCCGACTACATTAAGGACCACCCCGTTTACTATGCCGGCCCCGCCAAAACGCCCGTGGGTTATGCCTCCGGCAGCTTCGGCCCCACCACCGCCGGCCGCATGGACAGCTACGTTGACCTCTTCCAGGAAAATGGAGGTTCAATGGTGATGTTGGCCAAGGGCAACCGCTCCAAGCAGGTCACCGACGCGTGCAAAAAACACGGAGGTTTCTACCTCGGTTCCATCGGCGGTCCGGCCGCCATCCTGGCGAAGAACAACATCAAGAAAGTCGAAGTCCTCGAATATCCTGAGCTCGGCATGGAAGCCATTTGGAAGATCGACGTGGAAAACTTTCCCGCCTTCATCCTCGTCGACGACAAAGGCACCGACTTCTTCGTCAACGGTTGCGGAGCCTGCCTGCCCACGAAATAGATCGGCGCTCCTCGCCGGCCACAGGGGGCGCCGGCGACTACGCGCCGCCCGACATCATCTGCTGTAGGGGCGGATCCGGCTTCGTGTCAGGCGAAGCCTGCTGCGGATGAATCGGGATGACCGGAGCCCACTCCTCCCATTTTTCGTCGACCTTACTTTCCAGCATAAAGTGGCGGCCCTCCTCCGCAACCGGCGCGAGCTCCTTGCCGTCGGCGGGCTCCGGCGTCGCAAACGAGACCCCACCGCTGAAGAGCGACTCGACCGAGGTGCTTTTGATTTCAGCCCCGAGCAGCCCGACCTTCACGTTGAGTCCCCCGGCGTTCCAAAAGCGCGAGCTGGTGCGCACCAAATCGACATACCGGTCCTCGATGCGCACCCGCGCGATTACCTTCGTCGCATCTTCCGCAAGCGCGCTTGTCTCCACCTGCCCGACCTTAACCTCCCGGTAATATACGGGCGCCCCGGGAGAGATCGCCCCGAGTTTCGGACTTTCCAGAAAAATCGCCCGGCCCAGTTTTTCGTTAAGCGGCGGCGGAGCTTGGTTGAGGCCGACAAATCGTTCGGCCGTCGGCCCGTCGCCGGGCCGCACGTTGAGGCGCACGCCACTGACCAACGTATCCAATCCGCTGACACCAGAAAAGCCGATCTTGGGATGCACGATCCAGAATTGGCTGCCCTCCGCCGCAAGCGCGGCGACATCACCGTTTAGCTGCAAACGCACCACGACATGCTCCAGATCCTTCGCGATGCGCACATCGGTCACCTGCCCCACCGTGACGCCCTTGTGTTCCAGTTTTGTGCTGCCCGGTTGCACTCCCGCCGCGTCGAGGAACAAGATCTCCACTTCCGGACCGCGTTGCAGGTATTCCTGGGCGACCATCCATCCGCCCACGACGAGCGCGACGAATGGCACGATCCAGATGAGCGGTAGTCCCCGGGGACGAGAAACAGTCGGTTTTGGTTGGTCGGCACTCATGGGAAGATTGGTCAGGAAGCGGAAACAGATGCGTCAGCGACAGCTATCGGGCGGGCGCGCGGCGCCTTCCGCCAAAGGAGCCGGGGATCGAACGCGTGCGTCGCAAGCATGGTCAGGACCACGGCCGCCGCAAAGGCGAGGATGCCCAATCGCGGCTGCACGGTGGCCAGGCCGCCGAATTGCACCGCGCCGGTGAGGAAGGCGACGAGAAACACGTCGAGCATCGACCAGCGGCCAATGTTCTCGATCAGGCGAAAAAGTCGGGTGAGTCGCTTCGGGCGGGCCGTTCCGTATCGCGCCGCCCACAGGAGCCAGGCGAGCACCACCAGCTTGAGGGCCGGCACCAGAATGCTCGCGAAAAACACGATGATTGCGATCGGCCACAGACCGATTTTCACGAGATGGACGGTGCCGGAATAGATCGTATCCGACCGCACCTCACCCGGTAGTTGGGAATACAATACCGGCAGCAAATTGGCTGGAACCAGCATGAGCGTGGCGGCAATCGCCAGGGCCAAGGCTCGGGTCGGGCCCGTCGCTTTCCCGTCTTTGGTCAAGGTTTCTCGGTTCATCCCCGCGCCTCCGGATCAGGTGATTTCGCGATAGTCTGAGCCATCGGGTTGAAATCAAAGCTGCGCCACGCCAGCAGGGTCGCCGCCGCCATTGCGGTGTAGCAATAAAACCCGACCCCCAATCGCACGTCGACCACCGCGCCCAGCCGGATCAACGCCACCAGAACCGAGAGCACATAGACCTCTGGCATGCTCCACCGCCGCATCACGCGCACCACGATTTGCAATGACTCCAATGCGCGCGGGCGCTGCCCAAAATGCCGGGACAAAATAATCAGAGTCGCCGCCAGCAACAAAAGGCAGGGGGCCAACAACATGGTCCACATGACCCAGGACGAAAGTAAGACCATTCCATGGTCCCACAGGGCCAAGGACCCGCTGCCGGCGAGCTCCGTATTCGATCGCCCGATCTTGCTGACGACCATGAACGGACTGGTGAACGCCGGAACAGCAAGGATGGCGGCCGTGAGCATCAAGGCCACCCCTTCGTCCGTTCCCCATCTCGGTGCCTTGGCCAAGGGGGAGGCACATCGCACGCAGGACGCCTGCTCACGCCGGCGCAACTCCACCGGGGTATGCACCTGACCGCAGTAGCGGCAGACGAACGCGTCGGGTGGTGGGGAAATCGTGTTCATGAGGGCGCGGAACGGGAAACTGGCCGCGACATGTGAAACAGAACAAGTCGTCCTAGCTGCACCTTCAAAGCCAGATACCACCAACAGACCCCGGCCTTGGGGTCGGGTTCGACTTAAACATCAACGCGTTAGAACAGGGATCAAAATGGGCCGTCGATTTGAGTCATCGCGCCGGCCCCAGGCTCGCCCAATAGAGACTGATACCGTTCAGGATCATCTGCACCGCCACCAGCGTGAGCACCATCCCCATGAGGCGTTCGATCGCCCGCATCCCCCGGGCACCGAGAAACAACATCAGCCGATCCCCCGCGATCAGGATACCCGCCGAAACCGCACTCGCCGCGGTCACCGCAATCATCCATTCAACGATCCGGCCCGGATGCTGGCTCGCCAACAGCAGGAGAAACGCCATGCCGCTCGGCCCCGCGATCAAGGGCGTCGCCAAGGGCACGATAAACGGCTCATCCGTTTCATCGCCCATGATGTGAGCAGCCCGGTTCGGAAACACCATACCGACCGCGATGATGAACAGCATGATCCCGCCCGCCAAACTCAACGACGACTCCTCCAAGCCGAGAAACGCCAACAGCTTTCCCCCGACCAAAAGAAACCCCATCAGGATTCCGTAGGCGATCAGCACTTCGCGAATCAGCACGCGACGCCGCCGCTCCACCGGCACCCGGCCAAGGATGGCGTTGAACATCGCGACATTCCCGAAAGGATCGAGGATGAGCATCAACGTCACGGCGGCGGATAACAGGGTCATGGCACCTCACTCCGTCACGAAACTCGCCCGGCGGCGAGCCACCGTTTTCCACGCGCCGGGCGCGATCTACTCTCCGGTCACCGTGACAATCAACTGCCGACGGTGGCGCGAGCGCCGATGCTCCCAGAGGAAAATTCCTTGCCACGTCCCCAAACCCATCCGCCCCGCCACCACCGGCACTGTCTCGCTCGTGCGGGTCAGCGCGATTTTGATATGGCTCGGCATGTCGTCCGGGCCTTCGAGCGTGTGTTCGAAATCGGGATCATCGTCCGGCACCAAACGGTCGAGCCATCGTTCCAAATCACGCCGCGCACTCGGGTCAGCGTTTTCCATGATCACCAGCGAGCAACTCGTGTGCTGGCAAAACACGTTCACGGTGCCGGTGACCACCCCGCTGCGCCGCACGACCTCCGCCACCTCGGCCGTGACTTCATGCGTCCCGGCGCGCGGGGCTGTAATCGAAAGCGTGTGCTGGAAGACCGCCATGATCCGCCATAGTAAACGACCTGCGTCAGCGCTCAAGCCTCGCTTGGCTTGAAATCATTCGGTTTCGGCAACTCCCCAACCATCGTCTTCGGGTCGAGTGCCTTGTCCAGGGTCTCCTCGTCTAACCAACCTTTCTCGATCACCACTTCCCGCAAGGTGCGTCCGCTGGCGTGAGCTTCCTTGGCTACCTCTGCCGCCCGATCGTATCCAATATACGGATTCAATGCAGTGACCAACATCAGGGACCGACCGACCAGTTCCCCGCAACGCTCCCCGTCAACCTCCAGCCCGCTCACGCATCGCTCCGCAAAAACGGACGCCCCGTTGGCCAGGCAGGTGAGGGATTCGTGCATCGCATACGCCATCAGCGGCATCGTGACGTTAAGCTCGAAGTGGCCATCACGCCCGCAGGCCGCTACCGTTGCCGACAGGCCGTGCACGTAGTGCGCCACCTGCACCAGCATCTCGCTCATCACCGGGTTAACTTTGCCCGGCATGATCGACGAGCCCGGTTGCGTAGCTGGCAGCCGCAGCTCCCCCAGGCCACTGCGCGGTCCCGAACCGAGCAGGCGAATGTCGTTCGCGATCTTGGCCAAGCTCCCCGCGATCGTCACGAGCAGCCCCGCCACCTCCACAACGTCATCCCGCGCTCCCTGCGCTTCGAAATGATTGTCGGCTTCCCGGAAGGCGATCCCCGTCTGTTGGCTCAACCACACCGCCACCCGCCCGGCAAATTCCGGGTGACCGTTGATTCCCGTGCCGACCGCGGTGCCGCCGAGGGCCAGCTCGCCGAGCGCCGCGATGGCCCGGTCGGTCCGCTGCACCGCCTTGGCTGCCTGCGCCGCATATCCCGAAAATTCCTGCCCCATCGTCAGGGGAGTCGCATCCATTAAATGGGTGCGACCGATCTTCACCACGGCCTCAAACTCGTCCGCCTTCGCACGTAAGGCGTCATGCAGGCGCTTCAACGCCGGTCGCAGCTCATCCCTCAGCGCCCGCGCCAAGCTCACGTGCAACACCGTCGGCACGACGTCGTTTGACGACTGCCCCAGATTCACATCATCGTTCGGATGCACCGGACGCTTCGATCCCAAGGGTTCTCCCGCGAGCTGGCTCGCCCGATTGGCGATCACCTCATTCACATTCATGTTGGTCGATGTGCCCGATCCAGTCTGAAACACATCAACCGGAAAATCGCTCGCCCATTGCCCGGCCGCGATCTCCCCGGCCGCCTTCTGAATGAGGAGGCTGCGTTCGGCCGGTAAGCGGCCCAACTCCTCGTTGGCGTGAGCACAAGCGGCTTTAACCACCCCGAACGCCCGAATGAAGGCAGTCGGCAAACGATGCCCACTGATGGGGAAATTCAAAACCGCCCGCTGAGTCGAGGCGCCGAACAAGGCGTCATCCGCGACCTCCATCGATCCCATCGAGTCTTTTTCTGTGCGCATGACAAAAACGTGAAGCTCCCTCGCTCAAACGCAAAAAACCCCGCCGATTTGGCGGGGTTTAAAAGAGGTTAGCCTAGAACGCCCGGCTGAAAATCAACCTTAGAACGTGAGCGTGAGGCGATCACCTCCAGCGTTCATCCGGCTTACTGTCTCGTAGAGTTGCTCGTCACTCAGACGGCTCGCCAAACGCTCGCGTCCCGTGGTCGTGCGTTCTTCGGAACTCGAAATCATCGCCGCCGGCTGGGCGCTGTAGGCAAACAAACGTTCGCGGCGAACTTCCTTCGGCGACGAAACTTGAGCCAGCGGCTCAGCCCGATTCACGTTGGAAGAACCGAGGGAAACGACCTTCGCGCTGAGCACGCTGGTCCATTCCGGTTGAGACTCGGTGGCAGCGGCCAAATTGGCGGCAATCGAACGGGCTGACGGCGAAAGTATGGCAACTTCCGCCTGACCGGTATCGGACGTGCCCCAAGGCACCAAAGGCGTAACCTCACGATTCACCGCAGTGCGCGTGAGTTGCGGGGAGACCGCCGAACTTGCCGCGACGGGAATCGAGGTCTCGGTGGAGGGACTCGGGACAACATCCATCGCCTGGTCCTCGACCGCCGCTTCCACCGGCGTCTCATCAACCACCAGATTGGCCGTCGCCGGAACCGCGAGTTCGATGCCCGGCTCACGATAATCCCGCAAAGTCAGAAACGTCACCGCCAACACCGCCGCCGCGCCCATCGGCATCTGGTAGCGCGAGAACCCGGCAAAGACGCGAGGCAGCGAAAACCACCAGCGCTTTTGGTCGACCGCCGCCGCCAACTGCCGCGTGCGCAACTCGACCTCGAACTCGGCCCAGAACGCTTCGGTTGGCCGCTCTGCCCGCTTTAGGCGGAGCAGATCTTCCAACGAAACACGGGGTTGAGGGTTCTTTTCGGGCATATGCATCAACGTAAATAAGACTGTAAATCGGCCTGCAATAATTGCTTAGCGTAATGAAGACGGGAACGAACCGTGCCAACCGAGCAGCCGACGATCTCGGCGATCTCTTCATGACTCAACCCATCGATCTCAAACAAAGTTACCACAGCGCGATGTTTGGTAGACAGTTTTTGCAGGGCCTCGTTCAATTTTTCCTGAAGCTCCTTAACATAAACTTCACGATCAACGCCGGCCTTGTCGGTCAATTGCGCAACGAGCTCGGTGGTCTTGTCCTCCTCGTTGATCTTTTCGAAGCTGAAGAAGGTGCGCAGCTTGGACTTGCGCAGGTGCGTGAGCGTGGAATTCACCGCGATCCGATAAATCCAAGTGAAGAACGAAGACTGCCCTTGGAAACGGTTGATCGACTGAAAAGCCTTAATGAAGGTGTCCTGCGTGAGATCGGATGTATCCTCCCGATTCGAGGTCATGTTGTAGATCACACCGAAAACGCGCTCGCGGTATTTTAACACCAGCTGATCGAACGCCGACACTTCGCCTCCCTGCACACGCTGAACCAACGCCCAGTCCGTGTCTGCCTCCTGCCGACGCTCCGACGAGACCCCGACGGTCTTTTCGAGAGCTTTGGATGCGAAGGCCATGGCACAATAACTTGAGAACTTTGCGTCAGCCTGCAACGGGAATTCCGTCGGGCGTCCCCTCGTCGAACGCGCGGCCGCTTAGGCTCTGGCGCCGCGCAGCGCCGTGACCTGATCGCGCAGGGCCTGCGTGAGGCTGAACAGCAATGGCACCGCCGGCACGGTGGAGTGATCGGCCAACGCCAACTCCGCCGTGGTCAACTCCGCCTCGATCGCCGCGTCGACCGCCGCGGGATACAGATATACAGGAGACATCCATGACCT